>NZ_JBSGUS010000003.1:0-123809 GCF_053608045.1 Kribbella sp. NPDC055071 | reverse complement strand
TTCTAAACTATTGCGCGCCGGCGGCCCCCCCCCGGGGGGGTCGTTCCCACAAACGGGGGCCCCTATTTCCCGGTTCTTGGTAACCACCGCCCGGGGCGGGGGGCCTCCCCGCCCGCTGCCACTTGGAAGGCCTTCTACGCGACATAACCCTTCAAGGCTAGCCGTATGACCCAGCTCACTGCCGAGCGACGGCGTACGCCGCAGTGCCGATCAGTTCCATCGACACCAGCAACCGCTCGAGACTCACGTTCTTGGCAATGGTGTCCTCGGGCGAGTGGTACGGCGGTTCCAGGTGGGCCGGGGAGATCTCACCACGCCAGGAGAAGTTCGCCGCCGCGATCCCGACCTCCTGGAAGGACTGGTGATCCGACGCGCCACGCAACACCGGACCGACGATCTGTGGGTCGTACCCGAGCCGCACGCCAGAGGCCCGTACGGCGTCTGTCGCCGGGTTCGCCAGCCCGGTGAAGGACAACAGCCAATAGGTGATCGCCGGATCCCAGCTCGTGGCGACCATATCGTTCTGGAAGACGGCCTTGTACCGATCGCGCTGATCCTGCACCAACTGCGCGACGTGGTACCGCGACCCGATCAGGCCCTGCTCCTCCGAACCCCACAGCGCGAACCGCAGGGTCGCGTTCGTTGCCAGCCGGCTCATCACGCGCGCCAGTTCCAGAGTTAGCACAGTGCCCGAGCCGTCGTCGTTCGCGCCTGGTGCTCCAATCACCGAGTCGTAGTGACCGCTGACCATCACGATCGGGCCGGCGCTGCCGGACCTGCCTCGCCGTTCCCCGATGACGTTGTTCGAGATGAGTCCGCGGTGCGCCGTCGTACTGATCCGCAAAGGCAATGAGTTCACCACTGCGAGCGCCTCCCGGATGAGCCTCTTCTGGACCTGGGCGACGCCGATGACAGGGATCGGCGCGTCGGTCAGACCACTCGGCGAGAACGCCGACGCCCGCCGGGGGAACACCTGGTCGGCGGGCAGCAGGATGACCCCGACAGCACCCCGCGCCGCGGCCTCCGCGACTAAGGCCGGGCGCGATGCTGCCACGTCATCCGCGATCACGATCGAGCCGGCGACGTCGGCCGGCCAGACCGGCGCGGTCGCCGGCCCGACGTCCCGGACCGGACCCTCGGCCGTCACGTCGAGCTTGCCACCAGGAGCGGCACCTGCCTGCCAACACAGGTCGTCCGGCAGGATGTTGCGTACGTCGTTGATCTCGGCAAGGAACTTGTCCGCGACCGGGAACGGCTCCAGCCGGGTCCGGTAGCCGAACCTGTCGAGCTGATCGGCGATGTAGTCGGCCGCGCGCTTCTCGCTCGCGGTCCCACCGATCCGTGGACCGATGTGCTCGGACAGCACCTGCAGGTGGCGCAACGCGCGGTCGGACGACAGACCGGAGACGATCTGCCGGTCGTACTTGTCCAGGCTCGGTCGGTTCACCGCGCCGGGTCGCTGGTCGTCGGCGGCCCAGGCGGGGGCTGCCGGGAGGGCGGTGGCTGCGGTGACCCCGGCGACAGCGCCGAGTAGTCCTCGACGACTCATGCCGGACGATTCGGTCATGACGGTCTCCTCACAGAGTGGGCGGCCCCGAGTTCAGAGACCGTAGCCGATCTGCGACTGAGTCGCCTAGGCCTAACCGAAAGTCCAGCAGGCTAAAGGCTTGCGGCTTTCTCGGCGCGGAGTTCGGCGCCGACGTCGTGCATGTGGCGCAGACCCATCCGGTACGAATCGATCAGGTTGGTACTGAGGTAGGACAGGCCGATCCGCTCGCAGTAGGCCTGCACGATCGGCTGGGCGAAGCGGAGGTTGGCGCGCGGCATGCTCGGGAAGAGGTGGTGCTCGATCTGGTAGTTGAGCCCGCCCATCATCCAGTCGGTGACGATGTCACCCTTGACGTTGCGCGAGGTGAGGACCTGCTTCTCCAGGTGTCCCCAATTGGTGTCGTCGTCGGGCATCTCCATGCCCTTGTGGTTCGGGGCGAAGACGCTGCCCAGGTGCAAGCCGAAGACCATGTGGTGAATCAGCGCGAACAGGACGGCCTGGCCGGGCGACATGATCAGGAAGAGCGCGCCGAAGTACAGGCCGATGTGCGCGGCCATCAGCAGCAGCTCGGTCCGGGACTCGCGCCACGGGCGGCTCAACAGGAAGCGGATGCTGGAGACCTTGAGGTTGAAGCCTTCGAGCGTGAGCAGCGGGAAGAAGATCCGCGCCTGGTTGCGGCTCAGCCAGCCGTGCAGGCCGGTGCGGCCCTCGGCCTGCTCGAGCGTCCAGACCAGGACGCCTTCACCGACGTCGGGGTCCTTGTCGGTGTGGTTCGGGTTGGCGTGGTGCCGGTTGTGCTTGTCGTTCCACCAGCCGTAGCTCATCCCCATCAGCAGGTTGCCGTGCAGCATGCCGATCCAGTCGTGCAGCTTGCGGGAGGCGGCGATCTGCTGGTGGCCGGCGTCGTGGCCGAAGAACGCGGCGCGGGTGGTCAGGATCCCCAGCGGGATCGCGAGCAGCAGCACCCACCAGGACGAGCCGACCACGGCGATTCCGGCCCAGGTGATCGCCATCAGTACGACGTTGATGCCGATCGCCATCGCGTAGGCCGCGGAACGCCGTTCCAGCAGACCGGCGGCCTTGATCTCGCGAAGCAGGGGTGCGAAGTCGCTACCGCGGGTAGCCGGAAGCACAACGGGCTGAGCCATTAGGGCCTCATCTCTTGAGCGGTGGAGGCCAGGCGTACAGCCGCGGCCAGGGTATGGCATCAACCCTCGTCGCCCTAATGGCCGAAAACATGAGAGCTACTACCCGAACCGAGTGGGGTACCAGTGCCCATCCGAGAGTGGGTCTAACACCACCGCCGGGGACCGCACGCTGAGTCATGATGGATGACATGACCACAGTCGCCACCCAAGCGCCGCCGATGCGGTATCCCAAACTCGCCCAGCCGTGGATCGCGCTGTTCCTGGCCGTCCTGGCCGAGCTCGGGATCGCGTTCTTCGTGCTCAACGTGGTGGCGGTGCCGCTGATCGCGGTCTGGGTCGGCATCCCGCTGCTGCTCGCGTTCGTGCCGGCGACCCGCTGGTTCGCGAACTGCCACCGGACCATCCTGGCCGGATTCACCGGCGAGGTGATCCCGCGCCCGTACAAGAAGCCGCCGCTGCCCGGCATCCTGATGTGGCTGCGGACGACGTTCACCGACCCGGCGACCTGGCGGGACATCGTCTGGCTGCTCGTGAACGCCGTACTGGGCTTCACGATGTGCCTGCTCAGCGCCGTACTCTTCCTGGCCGGGTTGTTCTACCTGGTCTACCCGCTGCTCGTGGGTGTTACCCCGAAGGGTGTTTTCACCGAGCCGTTCGGTGGGCTGGTCACGGTGAACTTCTGGAGCAGCTTCCTGGTGATGCCGGTCGCGCTGATCGCCTTCCTGATCTGGAACGCCGCCGGCGAGCGGTTGCTGAAGGCAAACGCCTTCATGGCCCGTTCGCTGCTCGGCCCGACCGAGAGCGCCCGGCTGGCGATGCGGGTCCGCGAGCTGGCCGATTCCCGTGCGGAGACCGTCGACACCCAGGCGGCCGAGCTGCGCCGGATCGAGCGCGACCTGCACGACGGCGCCCAGGCTCGCCTGGCTGCGCTCAGCATGAACCTGGGCATGGCCGAGGAGATGGTCGCCCGCGACCCGGCCCAGGCGGCGGCGCTGTTGACCGAGGCGCGTGAGTCGGCCAGTACGGCGCTGTCCGAACTGCGCGATCTCGTCCGCGGGATCCACCCGCCGGTGCTCGCGGATCGCGGCCTCGAGGGTGCGGTCAAGGCACTCGCGCTGTCGTGCCCGTTCAAGGTCGACGTCACCATCGACGTCCCCGGCCGCCCACCCGCGCCGGTCGAGTCCGCGGCGTACTTCGCGATCGCCGAATGCCTCGCGAACGCGGTCAAGTACTCGGCGGCCACGACCGCCTGGATCCAGATCACCCACGAGCAGGACAAGCTGCACATGATCGTCGGCGACGACGGCATCGGAGGCGCGGAGATCCGGCCCGGCGGTGGCTTGTACGGTATCGAGCGGCGGCTGGCCGCCTTCGACGGTACGTTGACCGTGGTGAGCCCGAGCGCCGGGCCGACCACCGTGATCATGGAGCTGCCTTGCGAGTCCTCATCGCTGAAGACCACGCCCTCCTCCGGGACGGCCTGATCCGCCTCCTGGAGGCGCACGACTTCGAGATCGTCGAGGCAGTCGACAACGGTCCCCGGCTGGTGCCCGCCCTGGTGGAGCACCGGCCGGATGTGGCCGTTGTCGACGTACGGCTCCCCCCGACATTCACCGACGAGGGCCTGAAGGCCGCGATCGAGGCTCGCCGACAGGTGCCGAACCTGCCGATCCTGGTCCTCTCGCAGTACGTCGAGCAGTTGTATGCGCGCGAGCTTCTCACCGGCGGTGGTGGCGCGGTCGGTTACCTGCTGAAGGACCGGGTCTCGAACGTCGCCGACTTCCTGGATTCGGTACGGCGCGTTGCCGGCGGCGGGACCGCGATGGACCCGGACGTGATCGGTCAGTTGCTGGCCCGCAACACCCGCGACGAACCGATCAGCCGACTGACCCCGCGCGAGTCCGAGGTGCTCGGCCTGATGGCCGAAGGCCGCTCGAACGCCGCCATCGCGGCCGCGCTCTTCGTCACCGAGAAGGCCGTCAGCAAGCACACGAACAACATCTTCGCCAAGCTCGACCTGCCACCGTCCGAAGACGACAACCGCCGAGTGATGGCAGTCCTCACCTACCTGTCGTCGCGGTAGGCCGAAGGGCTTCTGCCGGTGTAGAGGCGGAAGCGCGTGGAGAAGTACAGCGGATCCGGGTAGCCGACCTCGTGAGCGACCGAGGCGACTGGGCGGGTGGTGAGTTCGAGGAGGCGGCAGGCGGCGTCGAGCCGGCGGCGTTCGACGAATTGTTGTGGACTGACGCCTAGCTGCTCGCGGAACAGATGCGCGAAGCGTGACACCGAGAGGTTGACCGCGCGGGCGAGGTCGGCCAGGTCGAGGCGGGCTTTGAGGTCTTGGTCGATCAGCTCGATGACGCGCAGGAGGCGGTCGTCGATCCGGACCGCCTTCGGGTTCTGGGTGTCGCACCACAGGAGTGCGGCTTCGAGGGCGTTGGCGCTGAGCTGTTCGCCTTGGGTGAGGACGCTGCCCTGGTGGCGGATCGCCTCGCGCAGATGGTCGGCGATCCGTTCGAAGGGCGCGGGGGCGGGCCGGAGCACCAGAGTGCCGGGAGTTGCCTCCGGCCAGTCGAGCAGCGGGAGCCAGTCGGGCTTCGGATTGAAATGCGCGTAGTAGAAGTGCCAGCGCTCCCCCACTGTGCCGTAGTCGTGCAGAGTGCCGGGCCGGACGAGAGTGATGCCACCTGGATCGGCCACGACAGTGCCGAATCGCCCGCGGCCGGCCAGGGTCTGGACGAGCAGCCAGTCGGTGGTCCCGCGGCGCCGGTACGTCGCGTACTCCGGGCCCTCGTCGAACTCACCGGTCACGAGCCGGCGGACCTCCGGCGTCGGCGATTCAGCAGGATCTCGAAGGTTCACAGCTCGATAGACTATCGTCGGCCGGCGCCTTCCGCGCCGATCCTGGAGACATGACACAGACAGTCGCCGACATCTACCGGCGGGACGGCATCGTGCAGGTCCCCGGCCTGCTCGACGCCGCCGAGGTCGAGCAACTCAAGTCGGTCTTCATGGACCAGGTGGCCGTGGATCACTCGCTGGCGATCGACGACGGCGTACCCGCCGACGACCCGCTGGCCCGGTTCCCGCGGTTCGTGCATCCGCATCGGCGCACCGACGTCCCGGCCGGGAAGATCGCGCTCGAGTTGATGCTCGACAGCCGGATCCTCGATGTCGTGACTGTGCTGATCGGTCCGGCGCTCGGGGCTCAGTCGATGTTCTACTTCAAGCCGCCGGGCGCGCGCGGGCAGGCGCTGCACCAGGACAACACGTTCCTGCGCGCCGATCCGGAGACCTGTTTGGCCGCGTGGATCGCGGTCGACGACGTGGACGCGGACAACGGCGGGCTCGCCGTCGTACCAGGCTCGCACCGGACCGAACTGGTCTGCCCGGAGCCGGCCGACCTCACCGAGTCCTTCACGAACGCCGAGGTCCCGGTCCCGGACGGTCTGCACAAGGTGCAGACGAAAATGACGGCCGGCGACGTCCTCTTCTTCCACGGCAGCGTCGTCCACGGCTCCCGCCCGAACACCACCGCGGACCGCTTCCGCCGTTCGCTGATCTTCCACTACATCCCGGAAGACAGCAGAGAGATCGCTGCCTTCTACAACCCGCTGGTCCGCCCGGACCGCCGTACGGCGATCCTCCCGGAGGCCATCGGCGGCGGCCCCTGCGGCGACTACGCCGACGCCGAGCCCTAAAAGACGCAGCCCTAAAGCTCTCGCGATCCGCCGTCCACTGAGCGCCGGCCGCTTGCCCCAGGGGCCGGCCGTGTCGGGGCAACGGCGCTCGGGGCGGCTAGGCCGGAGCCGGTGAGCCGTTGCAGTTCGAGCACCCGCTGGTCGACCCGCCCCAGCGCGTGTGACCTCAGTTGGGGTGCGGGACGCGCGTTGTGCTTCTCCATCGCGGTCCGGACCTCTTCACGGACGACAGTGGGCAGGTCACCGCGGCCCAACAGCGGGACGGCGGTTGCGAGGAACTGCTCGTGCTCGGCCGGAGTCGGCGGACGGTTGCACTCGGCAAGGATCGCCTCCTTGACCCGCCAAGGCTCCGGCATCAGACCGTCCGGCCCGCGGTGGTTCTCGTACAGCACATAGCCGTCCCGGTCGACGGCGTACAGGTCGTCGACGTACGCCGTGGACTCGAGCAGTTGGGCCGTGTCCGGATACAGCCGGTCGGCACTGACCGCCAGGGCAGGATCCACCCAGCGACCGATGCCTGTGTCGTCTCGGGCCTGCTGGAGCCGGACCGCCCGTCCGAGGGCGCTGCTGGCTTCGTGCGCCACGACGTAGACGAGCGCTACCCGGTAGTTCGGTGTGCGGAACTCGTCCACCCAACCCTTGGCCAGCATCTCTCGGTGCAGCGGTGCGCTGGCGATCACGTCGTACTGCGCATCGCCGTTCCGGAGAGGGTCGAGGCAGCGGCGTCTCATGCCAGGCGGCAGATTGTCGGCGATCAGGCGAGCGCCGCTGAGGCCCCACGACCGCATGATCGCGTCGTAGCGAGGGTGCGCCGCGAGGTCGTCGTCGAGGTCGTAGACCGCGGTCGAATCCGGACCGAGCGAGGACTGCAGCAGCCACTGGCTGGTCGTCTTACCCGAGCCTGGTGTGCCACCGATCAGCACTGCCAGCGGACGTTGCCCTGGCAATCGCACCGGCGGCGTCGGTGGAGTGATCTGGCTCAACCGGCGGCTGATCAGCGCGTCCGCCTCCCGCAGCGTGAGCTCAGGCGCTGTAGTCCTCATGCGTCGAGCTCGGCGCGCAACCGATCCAGCAGCGCTGGGTACACGCGGATGATCTCGCGTCGTTCCTCGGCCGACAGTGCGTTCTGGCGACGTACTTGGTCGTCGTGGAGCGCGAGCTGCGTGGCCAGCTCGGCCTGGCGGTCCGCGTCGGTCTCCCGCGCGACCAGAGAGTTGTAGCAGGACGCCACAGACTGCAGGAGCGTACGGACGCGTTCCCGCTCCACCCGATCGTCAGGGCTCAACGGCTCGCCAGGCACCCCACCCAGCGCCGTCGTGAGGTGCTTCTCCTCGCCATCCGGCATGGAGGCAACGCTACCGTCGCTCAGGTGTAGTCGCGGAAGCCTCGGCCGGCTTTGCGGCCCAGGTAGCCGGCGGTGACGAGGTGTTCGAGGAGGGGGGCGGGGGCGAACCCGGGCTCGCGGAACTCGAGGTACAGGGTGCGCTGGATGGCGAGCGAGACGTCCAGGCCGACGACGTCGAGGAGCTCGAACGGGCCCATCGGGAGGCGGCAGCCGAGCTTCATCGCGGCGTCGATGTCGTCGACGCCCGAGTAGTGCGCCTCGAGCATCCGGACCGCGTCGTTCAGGTACGGGAAGAGCAGCGCGTTCACGATGAAGCCGGCCCGGTCGCCACAGCGGACCGGATGCTTGCCTGCGGCAACGGCCACGGCGGCGACCGTGTCGGCGACCTCGGGCGAGGTGCTCACCGTCGAGACGACCTCGACCAACTGCATCACCGGCGCCGGGTTGAAGAAGTGCAGCCCGACCACGTCGCCCGGCCGCTTGGTGGCAACGGCCAGATCGATGACGGGCAGCGACGACGTGGTGGTCGCCAGGATCGCGCCGGGCTTACAGATCTCGTCGAACGTCTCGAACAACGCCTGCTTGACGCTGAGCTCCTCGACCACGGCCTCGATCACCAGGTCCACCCGCGCGAGGTCGTCGAGCTTCGCCGTACCGGTGATCCGGCGCAGCGCCGCGTCGCGCTCGTCGGAGGACAGCTTCCCGCGCTGGACACCCTTCTCCAGCGAGCGTTCCAGCGCTGCGCGGACCTTCTCCACCTTTTCGGTGCCGCGGGCAACATAGACGACGTCGTACCCGGCCTTGGCGCACACCTCGATGATGCCGACGGCCATCGTGCCGGAGCCGACCACGCCGACCTGCTGGATCGGCCGGATCGTCGGTCCGGCGGCGGAGGCCGACGGCGTACTCTCGTCGTCCACGACGACGGGCGAGTCCGGCGCCTCGTAGGTGTAGAAGCCGCGACCGGTCTTGCGGCCGAGCAGGCCGGCGGTGACCATCTGCTTGAGGATGGGCGCCGGTGCGTGCAGCCGGTTGCGGCCCTGCTTGTACATCGTGTCGAGGATCTCGTACGCCGTGTCCAGGCCGATGAGATCGAGTAGCTGCAAGGGGCCCATCGGGTAACCGCAGCCGAGGCGCATCGCCGCGTCCACGTCCTCGCGGGTCGCGTAGCGGGATTCGACCATCGAGACGGCGTGGTTCAGGTAGCCGAAGAGCAGGGCGTTCGCGATGAAGCCGGCCCGGTCGGCCGCGACCACCGGGACCTTGTCGAGGCGGCGGGCCAGCGTGAGCACGTCCTCCACCACGTCCGGCTCGGTGACGACGGTCTTGATCACCTCGACGAACTCCTGCACGGGTGCGGGGTTGAAGAAGTGCATGCCGACGACGCGGCCCGGGCGCTGGGTGGCGACGGAGATCTCGGTGACCGACAACGAGGACGTGTTGGTGGCGAGGATCGCGTCCTCGCGGACGACCTTGTCCAGCTCGGCGAAGATCTCGCGCTTCAGCTCGAGCCGCTCGATCACCGCTTCGATGACGAGATCGCAGTCGGCCAGCGCTTCCATCGAGGTCGCGAACGTGACCCGGTCGAACAGCGCCTGCTGGTCGTCGGTCGACAGCTTGCCGCGCTTCACGGCCCGGTCGGTCGAGTGCTGGATGTGGCCGCGGCCGCGTTCGGCGGCCTCCTGGTCGCGCTCGACGCCGACCACCGTCAGCCCGTTCCGCGCGAACACCTCGGCGATCCCGGCACCCATCGTGCCAAGACCCACCACACCCACAGTCGTCAGTTCCCGAGCCATGCCTGCACTATGCCAGTCCGCCCGGTGGTCCGCCCATGAGGTGAGTCGGGCCTCACACGCCCTCCTCGAACACCGCCGGCGTCTCGAGCCACCCGTCCATCAACCAGTGCGGATCCGGCGCGGCGCACAGGCCCGACGCCATCGGCTTGGGCCGCAGATCCTGTTCGACGAGATCCCGCACCGGCAACCACACAGCCCGATAACTCCCCCGCTCGGATTCCGCCGGACTCGCCATCTCCGGGCCGTTCCCGGTCCCGAATTCGCCGCCGATCGACTCGGCCAGGAAGTAGTGCTGAGTGCTGTCGCCGAAGTTCACGACCGCAACGAGTCCGCGGAGCTTCACCAGCAGACCAAGCTCCTCATGCGTCTCGCGGCACGCTGCCTCCGACAGGCTCTCGCCGGCCTCGACCTGACCGCCCGGCAACACGTGGTACCGCTGCCCATCGCGGATCCGCTCGATCGCCGCGACGCCCTCCGGGGACAGCAGGACGACGCCGGCCCTGATCACCGGCGGCTCGCGAGCACCTGGAACCAGCCGCCGTTCTTGAACTCGGTCCGATTGAACTGTTCGACGGTCCAGCCCGTCGACGCGAGTACGGCACGCAGGGGCTCTTCCTGCCAAAGGACGAAGTGTCGGGGCAGATCGAGGTAGCGGTTCGACCACTCCTCACCCTTGCCCTCCTTCACGTTGAAGGCGAGGACGTTCGACGCGTTGCCGGACTTCCGCAGTACGTCGGCCAACTGGGTCCGGTCGAAGTGCAGGAACACGGCGTCGGCGAAGACCGCGTCGTACGGTCCGCCGAAGTCGTCCCGCAGTGCGTCGAGCTGGTCGACGGCGTACCCGTCGGCCCGCATCATCTCCACGAACGACGAGGTCGCGTCGGTCCGTCGTACGACGAAACCCCGGCGCTCGAGCTCGACCGCGTCGCGCCCGGTGCCGCTGCCGATCTCCAGCACGCGTCCGCCCGGCTCGATCCGCCCCGCGAGCAGGTCGATCAGGTTGTGGTTGGGCTCCTTCGGGATCGAGTCCCGGAACGCCTCCGCCCGCTGCTCGTACGCCGCCAGCGTCACCTCGTTGTCCGTCGGCACCCGGGTCCACCCGTCACCGGTGTGCTCGACGGTCGCGGGCAGTCTGAGTCCCAGGTCCAGCCCGAGCACGACCACGGTCTCGCCCCGATGCAGGTCCGCGATCGCCCGCAGCTCGTCGTCGGGGTTGCGCACCAGCTCGGGTACGACGGTCACCCGCACGCCGAGCTGCTCCGCCAGCCGCGCGCCGGCCGCCGCCTCGAACGGCCCTGCGTATACCTGCGCGATCTGCTCGTCCACGACCGCGTCGCGTCCGTCCCCGGGCAGCAGCAGGATCCGCGCGGGACACATGAGGTTCATGCCCACCAGCCTCGCATCCCTACCGGCCAGGCGACATGGGTTTCGCGCAAGTTGTGGACTACGGTGCTTTCTCGTGCGCTTGGTGATTGCTACGTGTTCTGTGGACTACTCGGGGCGGCTGACGGCTCATCTGCCGATGGCACCGCGGCTGCTGATGGTGAAGGCGGACGGGTCGGTGCTGATCCACGCCGACGGCGGCTCGTACAAGCCGCTCAACTGGATGTCGCCGCCGTGCAAGCTGACCGAAGAGGACGGCGTGTGGAGCGTCACGAACAAGGCCGGTGAGGAGCTGCGGATCACCCTCGAGGAGGTCCACAGCGACACCGCCTATGAGCTCGGCACGGACCCCGGCCTGATCAAGGACGGCGTCGAGGCCCACCTGCAGGAGCTGCTCGCCGAGCACGTGCACACCTTCGGCGAGGGCTGGACGCTGGTACGACGCGAGTACCCGACCGCGATCGGCCCGGTCGACCTGCTCTGCCGCGACGCCGACGGCAAGCATGTCGCGGTCGAGATCAAGCGCCGCGGCGAGATCGACGGTGTCGAGCAACTGACCCGGTACGTCGAGCTCCTCAACCGTGACCCGCTCCTGGCCCCGGTCCGCGGCATCTTCGCCGCCCAGCTGATCAAGCCGCAGGCCCAGTTCCTGGCCACCGACCGCGGCCTCGAATGCGTGACGGTCGACTACGACGCGCTCCGCGGGATGGAATCCGACGTCCTCCGGCTCTTCTAGATCCTGACAAAGCAGGGAATTTGCCCGATTTCGGGCAGATGCTTTGCGTTGGACCTGGAAACACTGCAAGGTTGTCGGGTGATCAGTGAGGCGGCGGTAGGGCCGGTGGACGAGCTGGCCGATCAGGTCAGCCGAACGACGGGTTTGTCCGCGGACGACGCGCGGCGCGTGGTCGCCGACGTACTGGCCTATTTCACCGAGACGACCGAGGAATACGTCCGGCGCCGGCACCGTGAGTTGCAGACCTACGGTGCCCGCAACGACGAGATCTTCGCGCGCCTCGGCACCGAGCTCCGGCACTGGCCGGTCCGCTCACCCGAACTCTCCGCCCGGCAGCTGCGACGGATCGTCTACGGCTGACCGGGTTCTGTTGTGAACGACAACCTCCGAAAGGCATGAACACATGTGCGGAATCGTCGGGTACGTCGGCACCAAGCCGGCCGCGCCCATCCTGGTGGACGGACTGGCCCGCTTGGAGTACCGCGGCTACGACTCGGCGGGAGTCGCCGTCCTCGGGTCCAGCGAGCTGAAGGTGCACAAGGACGCCGGCCGCGTCCGTGAGCTGGAGGCCTCGCTGCCGAAGCGGTTCGGCGGGAAGCTCGGCATCGGCCACACCCGGTGGGCCACCCACGGCGGTCCGAGCAAGGACAACGCCCACCCGCACGCGAGCGGCAACGAGCGGATCGCCGTCGTTCACAACGGCATCTTCGACAACGCCGGCGCGATTCGCGCGCAACTGGAGGACGCCGGCGTCAAGCTCCGCTCGGAGACCGACACCGAGGTCCTCGCGCACCTGATCGAGCAGGCCGAGGGGGCCAGCCTCGAGGAGAAGGTGATGGCCGCGCTGCGCCGGATCGAGGGCACCTACGGCATCGCCGTGATCGACCTGGACTTCCCCGACCGGATCGTGGTCGCCCGCAACGGCAGCCCGCTGATCCTCGGCATCGGTGACGGCGAGATGCACGTCGCGTCCGACGCGGCCGCGCTGATCCGCTACACCCGCCAGGTCGTCTACTTGGACGACGGCGAGATGGCGACCGTCCGCGCCGACGGCTACCGCACCTTCACCCAGGACGCCGCGCCGACCACGAAGACCGCCAAGACGGTCGAGTGGGAGGCCGACGAGTACGAGCGCGGCCTGCACGAGCACTTCATGATGAAGGAGATCCACGAGCAGCCGGACGCGGTCGGCCGGGCCATCCGTGGCCGTCTGGACGAGCGTTTCCACACCGTCCACCTGGGCGGCCTGAACATGGACGCCCGCGAGGCGCGCGAGATCAAGCGGGTCAAGATCCTCGGCTGTGGTTCGGCGTACTACGCGGGCCAGATGGGCGCCCAGTTCATCGAGGAGGTCGCGCGGATCCCAGCCGACGCCGAGCCGGCGTCGGAGTTCCGGTACCGCAACCCGGTGGTCGAGCGGGACACGCTGTACGTCGCCGTCAGCCAGTCCGGCGAGACGCTGGACACGCTGGTCGCCGTCCAGGAGCTGAAGCGCAAGGGCGGCCGGGTGATCGGCCTGGTCAACGCGGTCGGCTCGAGCATCGCCCGTGAGGTCGACGGTGGTGTCTACCTGCATGCCGGTCCGGAGGTGTCGGTCGCGTCCACCAAGGCGCTGACCAACATGGCGGTCGGGTTCGCGATGCTCGGCATCCACCTGGGCCGGATCCGCGATGTCTCCCCCGCCGACGGCCGCCGGCTGATCGAGGGCCTGAAGAAGCTCCCTGAGCACATCCAGGCGATCGTCGACCAGGAGGAGGACCTGGCCAAGATCGCCGGCCGGCTCGCGCAGCACGAGAGCCTGTTCTTCGTCGGCCGGACCCGCGGCTACCCGGTCGCCCGCGAGGGTGCGCAGAAGCTCAAGGAGATCTCCTACCGGCACGCCGAGGCGTACCAGACCTCGGAGCTGAAGCACGGCCCGCTCGCGCTGATCTCACCGGACGTCCCGAGCGTCGCGATCGTGCCGCAGGACGAGCTGCTGGACCGCAACATCGGCGCCTTGCACGAGATCGGCGCGCGGTCGGGCCCGCTGTACGTCGTCACCCACCCGGGCGTCGACGTCCCGGACGGGGTCGCCGCGAAGATCGTCGTACCGAAGAACGAGCCGGAGCTGGACCCGATCCTGCTGACGATCCCGCTGCAGATCATCGCGTACTACGCAGCCGTTGCCCTCGGCCACGACGTCGACAAGCCGCGGAACCTGGCCAAGTCCGTCACCGTTGAGTGATCGCCTGATTCGACCGGTCCCCGCCGCGCTGGAAGTTGTGGGGACCGGTCGTCAGCGCGGTGTCGTGTGACACCGTGCCGACCTGCGGCATCCCGTCGAAAGCGATGCGGGCCGGCTCGCGCTGCGCACCGAGGCCCTGGTAGGGATGCAGCCCGAACTCGGCGACCAGCCGTTTGCACACCTCGACGCCGCGGACCGAGTTGCCGGCGGCATCCAACCGCGGCGAGAACGTGACCACCGCCAGGTTCCGGTCCGGAACGACCATCATCACGTTTCCGGAGACACCGCTCTTGGCCGGTAGCCCGACGTGGCCCGCGAACTCGCCCGAGTCGTTGTACATCCCGCTGTGTCCCATCACCGCCAACACCCGTGCGGTGGTCTCCGCGGAGAAGACCCGCTCACCCGTGAACGGTGACACACCACCGTTGGCCAGCGTCGCTCCGGCGGACGCGAGCCGCTGGGCGTCGATCTCGACCGAGCAGGCCGCGAAGTAGAACTCGGCCACCTTCTGCGGCGCGTCCCGATCCCTGGGGTCGACCTTCAGCATGTCCTTCGCCGCCATCAGGTTGGCGAGTCCACGGTTGCCGTGACCGGTGTCGCGCTCGGCCAGGAACGTCCGGTGGTCGAAACCCGGTCGCGTGCCCGTCATCCGGGTCCACATCTGCTCGACCTTGGCGAACCGCTCGGAGACGTCGAGGTCGGACTCGACCAGAGCGAGGGTCGCCATCGCACCGGCGTTGATCATCGGGTTCTGCGGCTTCCCGGCCGCGTCCAGCGACAACCGCGGGTCGTTGAACGTGCCGCCGCTCTGCTCCTGACCGACCCATTTGTGCACCGCCTCGGCCCCGTGCTCCTCCAGCGCCATCCCGTAGCCGAAGGGCTTCGACGTCGACTGCACGCTGAACGGGACCGCCGCGTCGCCGATCACGAAGACCTGGCCGTCGCCGGTGCAGACCGCGATCCCGAACCGTTCCGGGTCCGCGTGCTTCAGGGTGGGGATGTACTGGGCGACTTCGCCGGACCGCTCGTCGAGCAGGTCGGCGTGGATCCGTTCCACCGCGCGAGTGAACTCGGCGAACTCGTCCGGCCGCATCGACAACTCGCCTTGCAGGGCGCGACCGATGACCGGCTCCTGCACGACCTGGTGGAACTGCTTGTAGTCGAGCCACTCCGGCTGCCCCGGTTCGAAGCCGGGCTCGGTCGCCAGCGCCCGGGCAAGAGCATCCGCGACCCGCGGATCGTCGGCCTGCAGACCGGCCTGCTTCAGCTCCTCCAGCAACCGCCATTTCCAGACCACGCCGGCCCGGTCGGGGTCAAGGGGAGAGAACAGACTCGGTACATCGATTTCGGCCATGACTGAAGCTTGTTCGCCGGATGTTTCCGCCCTGGAACCGCGCTGTTACGACAGCATCAAACACGCCCATAACAGACAAAATCCGTTTTGCTTGTTAGGTTGGGAGCTGGAGGTGGTTCCCGATGGCCTATCGGCCGGAGTTGATCGGCGGGCACCTGGCGCTGGATCTGGTGAACACGGTGGCATGGCGGCTGGATCCGGAGCGGGCCGTCGACCGGTTCGACGAGCTGCCGAATCTGGCCCTGTGGCTCGCCGCCACCGAGGTTGAGGCGGATCCGTCACCCGAGCTGCGTGACCAGCTGGTCGCTGCGCGCGAGACGGCGTACGACGTGCTCGCGCCGCTCGCCGACGGTCACCTGCCAGGGGTCGAGCAGATCGCGGCCTTGCACGAACTGATCGCCGGAGTCGTCGGATCGGCGACGTTCTCGGTGGGTCCGTTCGGGTGGCAGGCCCGTGGACCGGCAGAGGTTGTGCGGTTGGCGGTCTGGCGGCTGTTCGAGGACGAGGACCTTGGTCGGCTGCGGCAGTGTGCCGATGCGGGCTGTGGCTGGCTGTTCCTCGACCGCAGCAAGAACGGTTCGCGGCGGTGGTGCAGCTCTGCGGACTGCGGCAACCGGGCTCGCGGTCGCCGGCACTACGCGCGGATGCGGACATCATGACGCCGGCCGCACGGAAGTCGTTCCTGCACGGCGTAAGACTTGGGATCGGCCCCGGAATCGCGACCTGCGTCCTCGCGCTGAACTTCGGAGCCGAGGCACACGCCCGCGGCTGGGGCTCGATCGCGCCGGTGGTGTTCTCGGCGCTGGCCTTCACCGGCTCGGCGCAGTTCACGCTGCTGAGCTCGCTGTCCGCCGCGACGGTGCTCGCCGCGATCGTCGCGGCGATGGTGATCAACCTCCGGTATCTGGTGATGAGCGTGGCGATCACGCCGAGCCTGCGCGGCGGCCGCTTGAGCCGCGCACTGAAGGCCCAAGGGATCGTGGATGCGTCGTTCGTGGGCGCCCATACCGAGGACGGCGGGTACGACATCTGGCGGATGATCGGCCTCAGCGTCCCGCAGTGGCTGCTCTGGACCGGCGGGACCGCAATCGGCGTCGTACTGGCACCGTCGCCCGAGTTGATGCACCAGCTCGGCCTCGACGTCGCCTTCCCGGCGTTCTTCACGATCCTGCTGCTCGACGAGCTCCGTCGTTCCCGGCGTGCGGTCGCGGCGACGTTGCTCGGCGGCGCGATCGCGGTCGGCCTGCTTTTCGTCACCACCACCGGTTACGCCTTGCTCGGCGCCGCCGCCGCGACCCTGATCGGACTCAAATCCCCGAGGAGGAGTGATGAAGCTGTGGTTGTCGATTCTGGTCGTGAGCATCGGTAATTGGCTGTTGAAGGCCGGCGGCCCACTGGTCATCGGCCGGCGCGAACTCCCAGCGTGGCTGGTCCGAGTGACCGAGTTGACGGCTCCGGCGCTGCTGGCCGGTCTGATCGTCACCGACCTCGGCGGGCGGACGGTCGACTGGACCCAACTGGTCGGCGTGGGTACGGCCGCGGGCCTCAACCTGCTCCGCGTTCCGCTCCTGCCCGCCGCCTGCGCCGGGATCGTCGCGACCGCAGTCCTCCGGGCGATGCTCTGAGCGCATCGATAGATCCAGAAACGGTCTTGGACAGGTATCACTATCCGTTCTTAGGCTGGCGGCCGTGACCCCCACCGAACTGGCCGCCAAGCTCAAGACCGGACTGCTGTCCTTCCCGGTCACCCACTTCAACGCCGACCTGAGCTTCAACGAGGCCGGCTACCGCGAGCACCTGTCCTGGCTCAGTCAGTACGACGTCGCCGGCCTCTTCACCGCGGGCGGTACCGGCGAGGGGTTCAGCCTGACGCCGGCCGAGATCGACACGGTCGTCCGTACGGCGGTGTCCGAGGTCAACGGCCGGGTCCCGGTGATCGCACCCGCGACCGGCGGCACTGCCCTGGCGGTGTCACAAGCCCAAGCCGCCGAGGCCGCGGGGGCGGACGGCGTGCTGCTGTTGCCGCCGTACCTGACCGAGGCCGGGCAGCGCGGCCTGATCGAGCATGTGTCCGCCGTGTGCCGTAGTACCAAGCTCGGGGTCACGGTCTACAGCCGCGCGAATGCCATCCTGACCGACGTCTCTGTCGCCGAGCTCGCCGACCGCAACGCGAACCTGGTCTGCCTCAAGGACGGCGTCGGCAACATCGAGATGATGACGCGGACGTACGCACGGGTCGGCGACCGGCTCACGTACATCGGTGGCCTGCCGACCGCCGAGACGTTCGCGCTGCCGTTGCTCCAGCTCGGCGTGAACACCTATTCGTCGGCGATCTTCAACTTCGTGCCCGAGTTTGCGCTCGGTTTCTACGCCGACGTCCTTGCGCAGGACCGCGAGGCCGTCTACCGCAAGCTCAACGAGTTCGTCCTGCCCTACTTGGACATTCGCGACCGGACGAAGGGATACGCGGTGTCGATCGTCAAGGCCGGCCTCACCGCGATCGGCCGCTCGGCGGGGCCGGTTCGCCCGCCGCTGCAGGACCTGACCGACGACGAGCTCACCCAGCTGGCCGAGCTGATCGGCAAGGTCAAATGACCCCGACCATCACGTCGGTGGAGGTCGTGCCGGTGGCCGGGTACGACAGCATGCTGCTCAACCTGAGTGGCGCGCACGGGCCGTTCTTCACCCGGAACGTCGTCATCGTGACCGACAGCTCCGGCAACACCGGCCTGGGTGAGGTTCCGGGTGGGCGGTCGATCGCGTCGACCGTCGAGGACGCGGAGGAATTGCTGGTAGGTCAAGAGATCGTTCGCTATCGCCGTCTCCTCCGCACCGTCGCTGAGGCCTTCTCGTCCCGGGACTCAGGCGGGCGTGGATTGCAGACCTTCGACCTGCGGACGACGGTGCACGCCGTCACCGGTCTTGAGTCCGCGTTACTCGACCTGCTCGGCCAGCATCTCGGCGTACCCGTGGCGGAGCTTCTCGGCGACGGTCAGCAGCGGTCGTCCGTGCCAGTGCTCGGATATCTCTTCTATGTAGGCGATACGAGTCGCACCGAGCTGCCGTACCTGATGGACAGCGGCACCGATCGGTGGTCGCAGCTGCGGCGGCAGCCTGTCCTGACGGCGGACGCTGTGGTCGCACTGGCCGAGGCGGCGCAGGAACGCTACGGCTTCGTGGACTTCAAGCTCAAGGGCGGGGTCTTCGAGGCCTCCGTGGAGATTGATGCGGTACGAGCGTTGTCCGCACGCTTCCCGTCCGCACGCATCACGATCGATCCGAACGGCGCGTGGTCCGTGCGGGAGGCCATCGCGGTGTGCTCCGGACTGGACGTGGCGTATGTCGAGGATCCGTGTGGTGCCGAGACCGGCTTCTCTGGGCGGGAGACGATGGCCGAGTTCAAGCGCGCGACCGGGCTGCGGACGGCGACCAACATGATCGCGACCGACTGGCGTGAACTCGCGCAGGCGATCCGGACGGACGCGGTCGATATTCCGCTGGCCGATCCGCATTTCTGGACGATGGCGGGGTCGGTGCGGGTCGCGCAGGTGTGCAACGACTTCGGGTTGACCTGGGGGTCGCATTCGAACAACCACTTCGACATCTCGCTGGCGATGTTCACCCAGGTCGGTGCGGCGGCGCCGGGCGAGATCACCGCACTGGACACGCATTGGATCTGGCAGGACGGACAGGCGTTGACCAAGGATCCATTGCGGATCGTCGACGGTCGGATTGCCGTGCCGACGCGCCCGGGGCTCGGGGTCGAGCTCGACCGCGAAGCGTTGGCGGCCGCGCACACGATGTATCTGGACCATGGGCTTGATGCACGCGATGACGCGATCGCGATGCAGTACCTCGTCGAGGACTGGACCTTTGACCCGAAACGGCCATGCTTGGTGCGCTGAGAATTCACTCCGGTAGGTTTCGATCGGTGCTGTTGTCTCTGACTTAGGAGCCTGGAATGCGCTGGCAGAAACCCCTCGCCGCAGCCGTTGTCCTGACCGCTTTGACCACGACGCTGACGGCCTCGGCAACGTCGTACGGACCTGGTGGTGGGCAGAACGCGTGTTCGCCGAAGGCTCAGTTCCTCGGGTTCAGTGACGCGCTGGACAAGACGACGTTCGACGGCCAGCCGGTGGCCGGGCTGTCCGCGATCAGCGTGACCGGCCCGCACAGCGCGCTGGCGTTGGTGGACAACGTCGGGACCACGCCGGCCCGGGTGTTCGACCTGAACGTCAATAGCAAGCCCACCTCGGCGAAGGTCGACGGGATGACGATCCTGCGTCGCCCGGACGGAACGCCGTACACCGGTGGCGACTTCGACGGCGAGGGACTGGTCGTCGAGCGTGGTGACCGGACCATCCTCGCGACGTCCGAGCGCGAGCCGTCGATCCGCCGGTTCCGGCTCTCGGACGGCAAGGAGGTCGCTTCGCTCCCGGTGCCGCCGCGGTTCCAGGTCGCGCCGGCCGGTGAGGCGATCAGCAACCAGACCTTCGAGTCCCTCACGGTCAGCGCCGACGGGCTCTCGCTGTTCGCCGGGATGGAAGGCCCGCTGGCTCCGGACGGTACGGACGCCAACGGCTCGACCCGGAACCGCATCATCAGGTACTTCGGTCTGCCGGGTCACGGGTACCAGCCGATCGCGCAGTACGCCTACAAGCCGGACCCGGGTCTCGCCCTGGTCGAGCTCGCCTGGGTCAGCCCGACCGAGCTGGTCTCGATGGAGCGCACGTTCACCCCGGGCGTCGGCAACACGATCCGCGTCTTCACGGTGTCATTGCGCCGGGCGCAGGACGTTTCCAAGGTGCAGTCGCTGGCGGATGTGTCGTCGAACGTCTTCCTGTCGAAGAAGCCGCTGTTCGACCTGGTCAACTGCCCACCGTCGGGCGCGGTCGCCAAGCAGCCGCAGCCGAACCCGCTGCTGGACAACGTCGAAGGCCTCGCGCTGGGTGGTTACCTGCCGGGTGGCCGGCGGCAGCTGTACCTGATGTCGGACGACAACAACGGCGCCACGCAGATCACGCGCTTCTACTCGTTGGCTGTGGACCTGCACTGAGATTGCCCTGGGCAACCGGTGGCGTGATCGCGGTCGACACGTAACAATCTGTAGATGCGCGTGATCGTGGTGGGTGCGGGCGTGATCGGGCTGAGTTGCGCGGTCCGGCTCGCCGAGGGTGGGTACGACGTGGCCGTGTTCGCTCGCGATCTGCCACTGGAGACGACGTCTTCGGTGGCGGCCGCGATCTGGTACCCGTACCTGTCGGCTCCCGAGGACCGGGTGGCGGCATGGTCCAGGACGACGTACGAAGAGTTCGCGAAGCTGGCCGAGCTCGAGCCGTCGGTGCGGATGCGGCACGGGCGCGAGTTCCTGGTGGAGCGGACGCCGGATCCGCGCTGGGCCGACGTGCTGCCTGATCTGGCCCGGGTGCCGTCGCCGCCGGCGGGGTTCGCGGACGGGTGGTCGTTCACGTCGCCCGTGATCGAGATGCCCGGATATCTGCAGGCGTTGGTGAAGCGGCTGGAGCAGGCCGGCGGGACGTTGACGCGTGCGGCCTTGTCCGCCTTGCCGACAGCTGCCGATCTGGTCGTGAACTGCACCGGCCTCGGCGCGCGCCTGACGGCCGGCGACCCGACCGTGACGCCGGTTCGCGGCCAGGTGATGACGGTCGAGCAGGTCGGTCTGACCGAGTGGCTCCTCGCGGACCGGTCGCCGGAAGAGCTGACGTATGTGATCCCGCGCGACAACGACGTGGTGGTCGGGGGCACGAGTCAGCCGGGTGATTGGACCATGGCCGTCGATCCGGCGATGTCGGACCAGATCCTCGCGCGCGCCGTCGAGTTCGTCCCGCAGTTGCGTAAGGCGAAGATCCTGCGTCAGCGCGTCGGTCTTCGTCCGGCCCGTCCGACGATTCGCTGCGAGGTCGTTCGTACTCGGACCGGGGAGCCCGTCATCCATTGCTACGGGCACGGCGGTTCCGGCGTCACGCTCTCGTGGGGCTGCGCCGACGAGGTCTTCGAGCTGGCGGGTCAGACCTTAAACGCCTAGGACCTGGCAGAGCAGGTCGAGCGCGCCGGGGTAGGCATGGTCGGGCGGGGTGCCGTAGCCGACGATGACTGCTTGGCGCGTGGCCGGGGTGGGGTTGAAGTGGTAGGCGGCGAGCGTGTTCAGGCCCAGGCCCTGACGGGTCGCGCGCTCGACCACGTCTGCGGCGTCTCCGGGTACGTCGAGCAGGACGTGCATACCCGCGGAGATTCCGGCGACCTTGACCTCGGGGGCACGGACGGCGAGCAGCTCGACCAGGCGGTCGCGGCGATGACGGTAGTGCAGCCGAGAGCGTCGTACGTGCCGGTCGTAGTGGCCGGAGGCAATGAATTCGGCGAGGGTGAGCTGGTCGAGGGTCGCGGTCTGGAAGTCGGCCGTGCGCTTGGCTGCGATCACCGGCTCGATCAGGCGTTGCGGCACCACCATCCAGGCGAGCCGCAGGCCGGGCGCGAGACTCTTGCTCGCCGTACCCGTGTAAACGATCCGCTCAGGATCCAACGCCTGCAGGGCTCCTACCGCTTGCCGGTCGTACCGGAACTCGCCGTCGTAATCGTCCTCGATCAGCACCGAACCTGACTCTCGAGCCCATTCGACGGCGGCCGTACGACGCTCTGGCGCAAGCGGCACGCCCGTCGGCATCTGGTGGGCCGGGGTGAGCAGGACACCATCGCCGGTCAGGTGTGCGGCCTGCGCGCCCAGCTCGTCGACCGGTACGGCGGCGACCTTCAGACCACGGGCCCGGATCACATCCCGGTGCAGGTCGTACCCGAACTCCTCGACCGCCATCGTCGTCCCGCCGAGCGTCTTCACGACCTCGCTGAGCAGGCTCAACGCCTGCACGTAGCCGGAGCAGATCAGCATCCGCTCCGGATCGGCACGGACCCCGCGCGCCCGGGCGAGGTAGTCGGCGAGCGTACGCCGAAGCTCGATGCGCCCGCGGGGATCGCCCAGCGCGAACGCGTCGTTGGGCGCCGCGGTCAGCGCCTTCCGCGCCGCCGTCAGCCACTCGCCCCGCGGGAACGTCGCCACATCGGGTGAGCCAGGAGTCAGGTCGTACCGGAACTTCCTTGCCTCCGGCAACGGCACGACCGCGGTCGGCGGGACGCCGCCACGGTTGGCGACCAGCGTCCCGGAGCCCTGCCGAGCAGTCAGCCAGCCCTCGGCGACGAGCTGTCCGTAGGCGTCCGCGACGGTGTTCCGGGCGATGCCGAGGTCCTTGGCCAGCGACCGCGACGACGGCAGCCTGGTCCCCGCCGCCAGCCGCCCGGTCCGGATCGACTCGTGCAACGCTGTGACCAGATCGTTCCGGCCGCGCGCCGCCGTCAACTCCAGGTGCAGGTCAGCCCCGGAGTTGAGCCCAGCATCTTCCATGAAAACCGACCTTACTAGGCACCTTTGTCGATTTGAGGTACGACAGATCCGTCGTTGGAGTAAGTGGGTCCACCGCGGACCCGAGGAACGGATGGAACGCAGATGACGAAGTACATGATCCTGATCTTCGGCGACGAGGCCGAGTGGACGGCGATGAGCTCCGAGGAGGAGAAGAAGATCCACGAGGCTCACGGTGAGTTCCGGGCCAAGGCCGGCGACGCCGTCCTCGCGTCCGGACAGCTGGAGCCCTCGCAGACCGCCACGAGTCTTCGGGCCGGCGCGGCCGGTCAGGTGGCGATCACCGACGGTCCGTTCCTGGAGGCCAAAGAGGTCCTGGGCGGGTTCTACCTGGTCGAGGCCGAGGACCTGGACCGGGTGATCGCGCTCAGCTCCGGTCTGCGCGAGGTCCACGTCGTACACAGCGGCGTGGAGATCCGTCCGCTGGTCAACCACGGCTAGTCACGATGGACGATGTGGCGGCTGGTCCCGTGGCTCAGGCAGTAGCCGACGCCCACCGGCGTGAGTGGGCCAAGGTGCTGGCCGCCACCGCCAAGCTGACGCGTGACCTCGATCTGGCCGAGGAGTTCACCCAGGACGCGTACGCCCAAGCGCTCCGGTCCTGGCAGGAGTCGGGGATCCCGGACCGGCCGGGCGCGTGGTTGACCACGGTTGCCCGCAACCGTGCACTGGACTTCGTCCGCCGGGAAGACCTGGCCCGGCGGTCCCTGCCCTTGCTGGTGACGGACGCGCCGCCGCCCGGTCCGGAAGACATCCTCGAGGACGACCGCCTCCGGCTGGTGTTCACGTGTTGCCACCCGGCACTGTCACGCGACGCCCAGGTCGCCCTGACGCTGCGACTGGTCTGCGGCCTGTCCACGGTCGAGGTCGCCCGCGCCTTCCTGGTCCAGGAGTCGACCATGGCCGCGCGCATCACCCGGGCCAAGAAGAAGATCGCCGCAGCCCGGATCCCTTATCGGGTTCCGGCGTACGACGAACTCGCCGGCCGGCTCGACGCGGTGCTCGAGGTCACGCACCTGATCTTCACCACCGGTCATGCGGCCCCATCCGGTGACCAGCTGGTTCGCCAGGATCTTGTCGACAGTGCGATCGGGCTGGCGCGGATGCTGCATCTCCTGATGCCGCGCGAGGCGGAGGTCAGCGCGCTGCTGGCGCTCCTGCTGCTCATCGAGGCTCGCTCGCCTACCCGGGTCGACGGGTCCGGGCGGCTACTGCTGTTGTCCGAACAGGATCGAGGCCGCTGGGACCAGGAGCTGATCGCCGAAGGCATCGCGGTCCTGACCGACGCGTTGAGCCGCGCGCAACCATCGCGCTACGCGGTCGAGGCCGCGCTTGCCGCCGTCCACGCGGAAGCGCCCGCATGGCAGGACACCGACTGGCAGGGGATCATCGCGCTGTACGACGTCATGCGCGCCTTGTGGCCCTCACCGGTCGTCGACCTGAACAGAGCCGTGGCCATCGGGATGCGCGACGGCGCGGAGGCGGGGCTTCAGGCGCTCGAGCCGCTGACTGCCGAGCCCGCGCTGGCGATCTACCACTACCTCAGTGCGGCCCGGGCGGACTTCCTGCGGCAGCTCGGGCGGCTGTCCGAGGCTGCAGCGGCGTACGAGGAAGCGCTCGCCCTGGCTGGTAACGCGGCCGAACGTGCCTTTCTGGAAGGTCGCCTCGCATCGGTGAAGTGGCCCCCAGATCCGCTGTGAAAGTGGACCATCTATCTGGGCCGATCCGGGCCTAGGTTTGGAGCCATGAGTACACCGCGGGTCAAGCTCGCCAATCTGGTTCCTGATTTCTACAAGGCAATGATCGCGCTGGACGCGGTCTCCGACACCGGCCTGGACCCCAAGCTGTCCCACCTGATCCGGATCCGCGCCTCCCAGCTGAACGGCTGCGCGTACTGCACCGACATGCACTCCCTCGACCTGGCGCAGTTCGAGGGTCAGCAGCAGAGGATCGCGCTGGTGCCGGTGTGGCGCGAGGCGCGCAAGTTCTACACCGAGCAGGAGCAGGCCGCGCTCGAGCTGACCGAGGCCATCACCCTGATCAGCGTCGACCACGTCCCGGACGAGGTGTACGAACTGGCCGCCAAGGCGTTCGACGAGAAGGACCTGGCCCAGCTGATCGCGCTCATCATCACGATCAACATGTGGACCCGGATGGGCGTGACCGGTCGGCTGGAGCCCGGCCACTACAAGCCATGACAGCCACGGCCGAAGGATTCCGGGCTCTGCATCACGGCGATACTCCCCTGGTCCTCGCGAACGCATGGGATCCGGTGAGCGCCCGGATCATCGCCGAGGCCGGTGCCCCCGCTGTTGCGACCAGCAGCGGGGCGGTCGCCCGAGTCCTCGGGTACGACGACGGCCAGCTGACACCGGTCGCCGAGATGTTCAGTGCGGTCGCGCGCATGGTCCGGGCGGTCGACGTACCGGTGACCGCGGACATGGAAGCGGGGTACGGCCTGTCGGCCAAGGAGTTCGTCGAACGTCTCCTGGAGACCGGTGCGGTGGGTTGCAACCTCGAGGACTCCGTCGACCGTCACTTGGTCGACCCGGCACAGCAGGCCGAGTACCTGGCCGAGGTACGGTCCGCCGCCGGAGCCGACCTGGTGATCAACGCACGAGTGGACGTCTTCCTCTTCGGCGGCACCTCGACGGACGCGATCACCAGAGGCCGCGCCTACCGCCGAGCCGGCGCCGACTGCGTCTACCCGATCCTCGCCCCGACCGACCAGCTCAGCGAGGTGGCCGAGGGCGTCGGCGGACCGATCAACGCCCACGCCTCCCCCGGCGGGCCCACCGCGGCCGAGCTGGCCGCCGCCGGTGCGACCCGCATCTCGTACGGCACGAGTCTGCACAAGCACGTCATGGACGGTCTCCGAGACCTGCTGCCAAGTCTGATCTGAGTGCGTACACCAGCGCCCAATCCTGGTCGTTGGCGAGCGGATCGGCCACGTGCGCGGGCTGCCCGTTCACACAGCTCGGATAGACGAAGGCACAGGTGGCGGTGCCGTCTGCCTCGAAACTGACCAGATTCGCCCGCAGGATCGCCTCATGGGCAGTGTCCAGCCACGCCGCTTGGTCCGCGTCCACCAGCTCGCGCGGCCAGGCGGCATACACGGCCGCACTCAGCACGGACCAGTAGTGCGGGAAGACATCACCCCACAACCGCAGCCGCCCGAACCAGTAACCGTCCCAATGCCGGATCGGCACGTGTCGCAGGCGTACGTCGGGTTGGTCGGCCGCAAACGCGGTCAGCCAGGGCAGGCGCCGGGTCAGCTCGGCACCGTCGACTTCTCCCGGTGCGAGGTGGTACGCCGAGACCAGGAGTTCGAGAAGAGGAGCGACCATCGACTGTTCGTAATTGACCTCGTGGGGCGGCAGTTCGTCGCCGTACGCGATGAAGGTCTTGGCGTGCCGGATGAGGTGGTCGCGCATCCGTCCGGCGTCCGGCTCGTCCAGGCTGACGGTCAGCTCGCTCAGCAACGGGCCGAGGTCGAAGGCGAGGAAGTGGTCGCCGCCGAGTTCGTAGTAGCGGTCGAGGATGCGAGCAGCGCCGGCTAGATCGCCCTGGCCAAGCAGGAACCGTGCGAACCAAGGAAAGTTGTAGAGCCGCACGCGCTCTTTGTGGATGCTGTCGTCCTGGACTGTGCCGTCCGCATCGACCAGATGGTCGCGGACGAACCGCTCATAACCGCGGAGTGCCTCGTCGAGCTCACTCCGATCGCCCCAACCGCGGTTGCGGACCTCTTGCAGCAGTAGGGCCATCCCGATGCGTTCGCGGGCGTCGGACCAGTCGGACCACGCGCCAGACAGCACGGTCAGGCCGCTGTCGTTGTCGTACGGAACAAACGCGTATTTGCGACTGTCCGCGAGCTCAGGCCGCCGCTGTTTGTCCAGGATGAAGCGGACTCGTCGTACGGCGATCTCTTGCAACGGCTCGTGGAACAGTACGGCGATGCGCGCATTCCGCGTGCCGTCCGTCGCGTCGACGTGCGTGATGCCGGGCTCGTCACTGCTGAGGTCGCTCGGACCGGCGCCGACGAGGTGGATCGTCTCGCCGGTCTGTGCCACTAGACGGTCGGCGTCGATCAGCGGCTGCCGATCCGCGTGGAAGGCGGGCAGGTCGTCGTACCAGTCCAGCTGCCAGGTCCAGCGATACGAGGCGCCGGCGGCAAGCGTCAGCTCAGGCTGGCCGCCCATTGCGTGCGGTGCGCGGACGTGGTCGGTCAGGTGGAGGTAGATGTGGCCGCGGACGTTGCTGCTGGTCCCGGGCTCGCGCGACTCGATCGAGTACGCCCAGAGCTCGCCCTCCTTCAGCTGCAGCCCCAGACCGGGACCACTACCGTCCATCGGGACCGCCCAGACCCAGGCGTCCGCTCCACCGGTCCAGACGTGTGCGTGGACAGCGCCGGTCAGGCTCTCGCGGCTCGACGTGTAGACGTCGTTGTACGGCGTACTGATCGCGACGGAGCCGAGGTCGATCGGGTCTCGGCTGGTGTTGCGCAGTTCGTAGGTCTCGGTCCACTGCTTGCCGAACCGCCGGCCGACCCGCAGCTCCAGCTCGCCGAACTGGTAGAGCAGGTCGATCCCGGTCTGCCGCCAGCGCACCATGGCCGGAGTGTCGAACCGATAGCTGCCGCGGTCGGTGATGACGAAGCCCTTGCCCCAGGCATGCAGGCGGTCGTGCACGGGACCGTCGGTCAGGAGGATCCGCCGGCCGTCCGGGTGAAGCACCTGCTCGACCGCACCGTCGTCACCGACCTGCACCTCGCCTGAACCGAACCCAAAACTTTCCACGATTCAACAACCTACCGATGTCGAGGAACGCCCGGCGGCTTCGTCCCCCTGATGACAACACCTCCTGGACGGAAGGATGAGCACCATGAACACGGAACAGATCGCGGAGATTCTGGCCAAGCCGTACTCGCAGCAGCTGCTGAACGGCTCCGAGCCGGCCCGGCTGGCCTACGACGGCCTCGACGGCGACCCCCGCGTCATCCCGATCGGCTTCTGGGTCGAGGGCGACCGGATCGTGATGGCGACGGTGCCGAAGGCCGCCAAGGTCGCCGCCCTGCGCCAGAACCCGAAGGTCGCCCTGACCATCGATACCGCCGCCTTCCCCCCGAAGGTCCTCCTGATCCGGGGCACCGCCGAGGTCGAGCTGGTCCCCGGCATCCCCGCGGGCTACCTGCAGGCCGGCCACAGGAACGTGACCGACGAGCAGTACCCGGAATGGGAAGCCGGCGTCAAAGCCCTGTACGACGAGATGGTCGTCATCACCATCACCCCGACCTGGGCCAAACTCCTCGACTTCGAAACCACCATCCCCCAGGCCGTCGAGAACCTGATCAAGGAGAAGTCCGCCTGAGCTCCTCAGGTGGGACCGGTGCGCCACTAGGTTTGGGGCATGACCGATCTTGTGGTGGACGCTCCGATCGCAGCTGTCACTGTCTATCCGGACCGCGCGCGCATCACCCGGCGCGGCCGGATCACGGTGCCGGCCGGGGATCAAACGGCGTACGTCGAGGCGCTGCCACTCGCTCTGTTCGAGGACTCGGTCCGGGTTTCCGGTCGCGGGCCGGCCACGGTCCTCGGCGTGGACCTGGCGACGCAGCATCACCCGCAGGCTCCGGACACCACGGTGGCCGAGTTGGAGCGGCAACGCCGCGAGGCCGCGGCCGCGGTTGCGGAGCTGACCGACGCCGATGATGTCCAGGCGCAGCTCGACACGTTCCTGGCTCAGCTGGCCCGACGATCCGGCAGCAGCTTCGCCCGGACGCTGGCCGCCGCGGAACCGGGTGCCGAGCTCGGCGGGTTCATCGAGTCGCTGGCGGCCCGGTTGTCCGCCGTACGGTCGACCCGCCGGGAGCTCGCGACGCAGCGGCGCGAGGCCGAGGAGCGCCTCGCCGCCGCCGACCGGCGCCTTGCCGCGGTCTCGAAGCAACGCAAACCCGACCGCCGTTCGGCTGCCATCGCGTTGGCGGTCGAGTCAGAGGCGGAGGTGGAGATCGAGCTGTCGTACGTCGTTCCCTCCGCCGGCTGGACCAGCTCGTACGACGTCCGCCTGGTCGGCGACCGGCTCACGCTGAGTTGGTACGGCCTGATCACCCAACGCACCGGTGAACACTGGCCCGAGTGCGACCTCACCCTGTCGACGGCCCGGCCCACGGTGAGTGCGAAGGTCCCTGAGCTCGACCCGTGGTACCTCGATCGCTTCCACCCGCCGATGCCGGCCGCTCCAGGCGCGTGGGGTGGAGCCGCTCTGGGCCGCGGAAAGCAGGTTGCGTTCGTTGAGCAGGAGTTGGCCGAGGCGCGACCGGCCCTCGCTGACGTCGAGGCGACCGTTGAGCAGGGTGTCACCGCGGCGACCTACACGCCACCCCGGCCGGTGGCCGTGCCCGCGGACGGCGCCACCCACCGCGCGACCATCGCGTCGCTCGACCTCGACGCCGAGCTGGACTACATCACCGCGCCGGTCCAGTCGACCGATGTGCACCTGCGCGCCACCGTCGTCAACTCATCCACCCACACGCTGCCGGCCGGACAAGCCGCCGTCTTCCACGAGGCGGACTTCGTCGGCTCGTCCGCGCTGCCGTTGTGGGCTCCCGGCGAGGACGTCGAACTCGCGCTCGGCCTGGACGACCGGATCCGCGTCGAGCGCAAGCTGGTTCGCCGTACCGCGACCAAGGCGACGCTCGGGTCGACGCGGCGCCGCGAGGTCGAGTACGAAACCACGATCGAGAACCACACTCCGCGGACAGCGCGGGTTACCGTCCTCGACCAGCTGCCGGTCGCCCGCGACCATGAGATCACCGTCAAGCCGATCACCACCGAACCACAGCCGACCGAAACGACCGACCTCGGCGTGGTCACCTGGAAGCTCGAGCTGGCCGCCGGTGCAGAGACCGCGATCAAGCTCGCCTACCGCGTCGACACCGGCAAATCGGTCGAACTCACCGGCTGGCGCGAGTAGCTGTTATTCGCTCACGCCCCTGGTCAGGTAGACGGCGGTGATGAAGGTGCGGAAGAGTTCCCGGGGATCATCGTTGCGCATGGCAACGATCCTGTCGTCCTGTTGCTCGACGCCGCGAAGTCCGGACACCAGCTCCGCGAACGCGTTGCTGTGGAAGCGGACCGTCAGCTCGGCCGGCTGCGCGATCGCCGGAAGCTGAAAGGTGCTCAGCCGCTCGAGCGCCCGTTGAGCACCGTCCCGGATCAGCTCGCGTGCCGTCTCCGGATGCACGGACGAGGCGGCGTTGTGCGAGATCGACTCCTTGACCACGACCGGTTCTACCCCAGGGCAGAACGGCAGCGCCTCGTCGATCGTGACCGTGTCGCCCGAGATCAGTACGACGGGAACCCGGTGGGCCAGCGCGACGAGCGCGTTGATCCCGGCCTCACCGGTCACCGTGCCGTTCAGCCGCACTTCGGCGATCGCCCGCGGATTGTAGGTATGCGGAAGCACCGACGCCGTTGCGCCGGCCGAACCGTGGTACGACACGAAGAAGACCGCATCGAAGGACGGATCGAGACCTTCCATCATGTACGCCGGTTTGTGCCGTCCGGACAGGTAGCCGGCGCGACCGTGCAGCTCGTCGGGACGCAGGTTCTGCATCGTCGAGTGTGAGTCGTTGACGAGAAACTCGGTCGCACCGGCCGCCATCGCGCCGTCGATCGCCGCGTTGACCTCGGCCTGCAACTGACCGCGGTAGTACTCGTACTCCTGACCCGGACCGCGGACCTGACCCCAGTCGACAACCCCGGCGGTCCCCTCCATGTCAGTGGACAGAAACACCTTCACAACTCAGGACCACCACTTGCCTTCGAGGGCCGCGGCGGTCTTGCCGGTGGTGTCGAGAGCGTCCAGAGCGGCGACCGAGTCGGCGTCGAGTTCGAAGTCGAAGACCGCGAAGTTCTCCTCGATGCGCTCGCGGTGGGTGGACTTGGGGATGACCGTCAGCCCCTTCTGGAGCGCCCACCTGATGAGGACCTGAGCCGGGGTGCGGCCGGTCGCGGCAGCGATGCGAGTGACAGTCGGGTTGTCGAGGTGCCGGCCGGTGCCGAGCGGGCTGTACGCCTCGGCGACCACGCCCGCCTCGTTGCACGCCTCGAGCAGCGCGGCGCGGTACTCGAACGGGCTGAACTGGATCTGGTTCACGGCCGGCTGGATCTGGCTGACCTTCATCAACTCCTGGAGCTCGGCGGCGCTGAAGTTCGAGATGCCGATGGCCTTGGTCAGGCCGCCTTCGACGGCCGCCTCCATCCCGGGCCAGGCCCAGGTCGGCCCACCCTGCGGCCAGTGGATCAGGTAGAGGTCGAGGTAGTCGGTGTCGAGCCGCTCGAGGCTCCTCTCCGCCTCGGCGCGCGGGTCCTTGTTCCCCGGGTAGAACTTCGTCGTGAGGAAGATTTCGTCCCGCGGGACGCCGCTGCTGCGGATCGCCCGTCCCACACTGGCCTCGTTCTGGTAGGCCTGTGCCGTGTCGATCAGCCGGTAGCCGATCTCCAACGCCCACTCCACCGCCTGCTGGGTCTCGTGGCCGTCCTTGGCCTGCCAAACCCCCAGCCCGAACACCGGAATCGATGCGCCGGTCGAGAGCGTCAGAGTCTCCTGCGAGTTGTTCACCGTCATGTCCCCCTTCTACCACGCCGCTAAAGCTTGTTGGCGTGGCGGATGACGTCGACGACGTTCGACATCATGCCGGTGAGGTCGTAGTCCTTGGGCGTGTAGACAGCGGCTACTCCAGTGGTGAGGAGCGCGTTGGCGTCGGCTTCGGGGACTATGCCGCCGACGACGACGGGGACGTCTTCCAGGCCGGCGGCCCGGAGGCCTTTGACTACTTGAGGCACTAGTTCCATGTGGGAGCCCGACAGGATGGACAGGCCGACGCAGTGGACATCTTCGGCGACAGCGGCGGCGACGATCTGTTCGGGCGTCAGCCGGATGCCCTGGTAGATCACCTCGAAGCCGACGTCGCGGGCGCGGACCGCGACCTGTTCGGCGCCGTTCGAGTGACCGTCGAGCCCGGGCTTGCCGACCAGGAACCGCAACCGGCCGCCAAGCTCATCCGAGGTCGCCGCGACCTTCGCCCGTACGGCGGCAATCGCTTCACCACCCCCGGACACACCAACCGATCCGGACACCCCGGTCGGTGCGCGGTACTCGCCGTACATCTCCCTCAGCACTCCCGCCCACTCCCCCGTCGTCACGCCCGCGCGGGCGCACTCCAGGGTGACGGGCATCAGGTTGTCGGTGGTCTTCGCGACTGCACGCAGCTTGCCCAACGCGGCCTCGACGGCGGTCGTGTCCCGCTCGGCGCGCCACCGGAGCAACGAGGCCAGTGCGGCCGACTCAGCCGCGGGGTCAACGGTCTGGATCGCGGCGTCCAGATCAGCGGTGAGCGGCGATGGCTCGGTGTTCTCGAACTTGTTCACCCCGACGACAACCTGCTCACCGGACTCGATCCGCTGCCGCCGTTCGGCATGCGACGCGACCAGGGCCTGCTTCAGATAGCCAGTCTCCACCGCGGCAACGGCACCACCCATCGCCTGAACGCGGTCGATCTCGGCACGCGCGCCGTCCACCAGCTCGGACACCTTCGCCGCGATCACGTGCGATCCGTCGAAGATGTCGTCGTACTCGAGCAGATCGGACTCGTAGGCCAGTACCTGCTGCATCCGCAACGACCACTGCTGGTCCCACGGCCGCGGCAACCCGAGCGCCTCGTTCCAGGCCGGCAACTGCACGGCCCGCGCCCGGGCGTTCTTCGACAGCGTGACTCCGAGCATCTCGAGCACGATCCGCTGCACGTTGTTCTCCGGCTGCGCCTCGGTCAACCCCAGCGAGTTGACCTGGACGCCGTACCGCAGCCGCCGGGCCTTCGCGTCCGTCACGCCGTACCGCTCCAGCGTCAGCTCGTCCCACAACTGGACGAACGCACGCATCTTGCAGGTCTCCTCGATGAACCGCACCCCGGCGTTCACGAAGAACGAGATCCGCTGGACCACCTCACCGAACCGCTCCGCCGGCACCTGCCCAGAATCGCGGACCCGATCCAGCACGGCGATCGCCGTCGACAGCGCGAACGCGAGCTCCTGTACGGGCGTCGCCCCGGCCTCCTGCAGGTGATAGCTGCAGATGTTGATCGGGTTCCACTTGGGCACGGTGGCGACCGTGTAAGCGATCACATCGGTTGTCAGCCGCAGCGACGCCTCCGGCGGGAACGCGTATGTCCCCCGGGACAGGTACTCCTTGACGATGTCGTTCTGCGTCGTACCGGTCAGCTCGTCCGGCAGCGCGCCCTGCTCCTGCGCGGCGACCTGGTAGAGCGCCAGCAACCACATCGCGGTCGCGTTGATCGTCATCGACGTGTTCATCCGCGCGAGCGGGATCTGGTCGAACAGGGCCCGAACGTCGCCGAGATGCGCGATCGGTACGCCGACCTTCCCGACCTCACCCTTGGCCAGCGGGTGGTCCGCGTCGTACCCGGTCTGGGTCGGGAGGTCGAACGCGACCGACAGTCCGGTCTGGCCCTTGGACAGGTTCCGCCGGAACAACGCGTTGGACTCCGCCGCCGACGAGTGGCCGGCGTACGTCCGCATCACCCATGGTCGGTCCATGTACCCGAGAGTAGGACTGTGTGCGGTTGTGAGTCGCTACCTCGTGATGGGTGTCACGAGGGGTATGGATCACATCACGCGGTGATCGGGAGGCCGCTGCGTTCGACGTGCAGGATGCGGTGCAGCCGGGTGACCGCGAGGATCCGGACCACCGACGGCATCGGGTGCCAGAGCACGAGCTGACGGCCGAGCGACTGCGTCCGGCGGTGGGTGGCGACCAGCAGGCCGAGGCCGGTCGCGTCGACGGCATCGACCGATTCCAGGTCGACGAAGACGTCGCCGACGGAGGTGTCGATCAGCTGGTTGAGGGTCTGGCGGACATCGCCGACCGTGCGCACGTCCAGGATTCCGGTGAGGTGAACGATGTTGTCCGGTGCTACCGGGGTCGGTGCGAGCATGTCCGTGCCCTCCGCTCTCTGGCGGCCCCCGAGTCATCGGCCGCATGGCAGCGTTTGTGTTGGTAAAGACTCCCTGGCGACACGGAAGGTTGCCAAGGTCTCGAGATCTTTTCTTTCGCGAGACAATAGTGTGCGTGGTCGGTCAGGAGTACTTCGTCTTTCCGCTGGTGGCCATCGCCTTGGCCGGACTGATGGTACTGCTGTGCCGCTGGGCCTTCTCGAAGGCCAAGGGCGGGTCGCTGGTTCGCCGCGTCGACGACCGCCCGGCCGAGCGGGACGCGTTCGGTCTGCTGATCGACATCGCCACGGTCGGCACGTACAACGAGGCCCGCGTCGCCGTGTCGAAGCTCAAGGACTTCGGCATCAAGGCGACCGCGGCCCGGACGAAGGACGGCTGGAGCGTCTACGTCTGGCCGAAGGACGAGCTCGCCGCCCGCGGACTCCTCGACGCCTCCTGATTTGCGCCCTCTCCCTGTCCTCCCGGGAGCGCTCTCGCGCGTCGTTATCGCGGCAGCTCGGGGCTGATCGGGGTAGCGAGAAGGGTGCTGGGGACATCGGACAAGAACAGGGTGAGCCGACCGGCACATCATCAGACGTGAGGAGCTCGATGACGCCCGACCTGGCCTTGGCGACCCTTGGGTTTCCCGGGCGGCCGCTACCTGCCTCCGCTGATGCAGACGGCCTGGCGCTGGAGGCATCCGTGCGGGAGCCGGATCGCTTCACGGTGATCTTCGACCGGTACTTCGGACAGGTGCGCGGGTACGTCGCCCGCCGGCTGGGGACCGACATCGCGGACGACCTGGCCGCGGAGACGTTCCTGATCGCGTTCCGGCAGCGGGCGAAGTTCGACCGGCGGCACGGGGTCGTGCGGGCCTGGCTGTACGGCATCGCGACGAATCTGATCCGCCGGCACCGCCGCGACGAGGTCCGGGCCTGGCGTGCGATCGCGAAACTGCCGCTGCCGGTCCCTGCGAGCGCACCCGACGACCGGATCGCCGCGCAGGTCACAGCGCAGGGAGCGAGTCGCGAGCTCGCCGCCGCGCTCGCCAAGCTCAGCACCAAGGACCGCGAGGTCCTGCTGCTCGTGGCGCTCGGAGACCTGACGTACGACGAGGTCGCGGCGGCACTCGGGATCGCGTACGGCACGGTCTGCTCGCGCCTGTCCCGCGCCCGCCGTACCGTCCGCGCCAATCTCACCGACTTCACCGCCGAGGATGCCCGATGAACGACTTCGAAGCCCTCCGGCGCGCGTTTCCGGAGCAGGACGGGCCGACCCCCGAGGCGGCGGCTGCCGCTCGGCAGCAGGTCGAGGAGCTGATCCGCGAGACCAAGGTGACGAAGCCGCGCAATCGGTTCGTTTGGGTGGGGACCGCGGTGACAGTGGCGACCTCAGTGGTCGCAGTCGTGGGTCTGGGGGGCGCGTTGCTGGTCGGGGGTCGGGATGGTGACCAGTCCGGGCCGAGTGTGGTGACACCGACAACACCACCGCGGTTGATGACGGCAGCTCAGGTGCTGATCGCGGCGGCCGTGCACCAGGAGGTGAACGAGAAGGTCTCCGGGAAGTATTTCCGGGTCCGGAGCCTGCAGGTGAACGCGACCACGCGGGTGGGGAGTCCGAAATACACGCTCGAACGGCGCGGGATCAGCGAGAGCTGGATGCCGATGACGCCGGGGGTCGAGTCGTGGTTCGGGTGGGTGCGGCTCGGCTACCGGCCGGCGACACCGGCGGACGCGGCCAAGTGGCGCGCCCAGGGCTCGCCGACGACGTGGCAGCTCCCCTACGAGGTAACCCCGATCAGCACCTCCGACGAGGAGCCGGTGGTGAACAAGATGTCGTTCAAGGACGTCCCTCCCGGCTACTACCTGACCGGCGTCAAACCCCTTAGCGCACAGCAAATCGCCGCACTCCCCACTGACCCGGTCAAACTCGCCGCAGTCCTCGCCGGGGATGCAGGGCCGGAGCAGCGCGACTTCACGATCTTCGACGCGGCCGGACGGCTGCTGTTCGAGATGCCGTCGCCGCCGAAGCTCCGGGGCGCCGCACTGCGCGTGCTGGCGGCTCTGCCAGGTATCCAGATCCGTACTGGGGTGAAGGACCCGCTCGGCCGGGTCGGAACCGAGGTCACGCTGTCGGCCGACCGGATGAAGCCGAGCGATGGCAAGACCTTCCTGGCCGCGGACGGCGCCTCGTACATCATCGACGCGGGCACCGGCCGCCTGCTGAGCTCGTCGTACGGGCCCAAGGTCGCGTCGACGGTCGTGCTCGAGTCCGGCTGGACCGACGAGAAGCCGACACCACCGTCCCCAGCCATCAGGTAGGCCTTGCGGGCAGCGTCTAGGGTCGGTGTATGGGCACTCTGCTGGAGCTGGACCTGACCCGCGGCGTACTCGAGACGCCGCCCTCATCCCCGGTGGCGGCGTTCCGCGCACGCCATCTGCCGACGCTGCGTGAGCTGGTGGCGGCCCTGCGCAAGGGTGGCCGCGACGACTCCGTTGTCGGCGTGGTGGCGCATCTGGGCGGACAGCGGCTGTCGCTGGCCCAAGTGCAGGATCTGCGCGAGGCAGTCGCCGATTTCCGTACGTCGGGGAAGCTGGCGGTCGCGTGGACAGAGTCGTTCGGCGAGACCAGTCACGGGACAGTCCCGTACTACCTGGCCACCGCATTCGACGAGATCTGGGTGCAGCCCTCCGGAGACCTTGGAATCACGGGTGTTTCGGTGCAGGCGACCTTCATCCGCGGTGCACTCGACAAGGCCGGGGTGATCCCGCAGTTCGGCAAGCGGCGTGAGTACAAGACCGCCGTGGACACGTTCACCGAGAAGGAGATGACCGGTCCGGCGCGCGAGATGGCGTCGCGGCTGGCGGAGTCGGCGTACGAACAGATCGTCGAGGGAATCGCCGTACGACGACGTCTGGATCCCGCACGCGTCCGTGAGCTCGTGGACAGCGCACCGCTGCCCGCACAGGCCGGTCTGGACGCGGGACTCGTCGACCGGCTCGGATACCGGTCTGATGTGTACGACGACCTGTCAAAGCAGCTCGCCTATGACGAGCGGCTGTTGGCCGAGCGCTATATCCGGCGTGGTCCGCGGACTCTCGATGAGGTTCGCCGGCGCCTCCCCTGGCCGGCTCGGCCGCTGGTCGCGGTGGTGCGGGTCTCGGGTGGCATCACTGTCGGTCGCAACTCGAGCAGCCCGATGGGTGGACCGGGGTCAGGGTCGGACACCGTCGGCGCCGCACTGCGGTCCGTGTCCGAGAACGATCGCGTGAAGGCCGTCGTACTGCGGGTGGACAGCCCGGGTGGGTCGTATGTCGCGTCCGATGCGATCCGCAACGAGGTGCTGCGTCTTCGTGCGACAGGTCGGCCCGTGATCGCGTCGATGGGCGGTGTGGCGGCGTCTGGTGGGTACTTCGTCGCGATGCCGGCCGATGTGATCGTCGCGCAGCCGGGCACGATCACTGGCTCGATCGGGGTGCTGACCGGTAAAGGCGTCGTACGCGATGCGCTGTCGCGGATCGGGATCTCGCAGCAGGCTGTGTCGGAGGGTGCGAACGCGCGGATGTACTCGGCGCAGGAGGAGTTCACGGACGACCAGTGGGCGCGGCTGGAGGAGACACTCGACCGCATCTACCAGGACTTCGTCGCCAAAGCGGCTCAGGACCGCGGTCTACCGTTCGATGAGTTGGAAGCGCTGGCGCGCGGCCGGGTCTGGACGGGTGCGGACGCGCATGAGCGCAAGCTGGTCGACGAGCTCGGCGGGTTCCAGCATGCGCTGACGCTCGCGTGTAACCGGGCCGGTCTGGACCGCGACGAGATCTCGTTGACGACCGCGCCGCATCGCAATCTGCTCGACCAACTGCGTCCGCCGGCGACTACTGACGACTTGGCTGTGTCGGCGCAGCCGTTGACGCTGGACGGCCTCGCGAGCGGCCTTTACAGCGCTCTGGGCCTGCCGCCAGCCGGGCTGCTGCGGATGCCGCTGAACTGGGAGCTGGGCTAGGACGTCCGCTCCCCACCCGGGACCCAGAGGACGTCACCGCCGGAGGAGAGGTTCGCGACTCGGCCGAGGATGAAGAGCAGGTCGGACAGGCGGTTGAGGTACGTGAGCGCGAGCAGGTTGACCGATGGGCCGTGCGCCTCGACTGCGGCCCAGCCGGCGCGCTCGGCCCGGCGGACCACTGTGCGGGCGACGTTCAGGTAGGCGGCGCCCTCGGTGCCACCGGGCAGGATGAACGAGCGCAGCTTGGTCAGGCGGCCGTTGTAGTCGTCGCACCAGCCCTCGAGGCGGTCGATGTACTCCTGCGTGATGCGCAGCGGCGGATACTCCGGATCGGGCGAGATCGGGTTGCACAGGTCCGCGCCGACGTCGAAGAGGTCGTTCTGGATCCGCGTGAGCAGCACCACGATCGTGCTGTTCAGATGTCCGGCCGCGATCGCCACGCCGATCGTCGAGTTCGCCTCGTCCACTTCGCCGTACGCCGCCAGCCGCGGATCGGTCTTCGACGTCGTGGAGTTGTCGCCCAGGCGGGTCTCGCCAGCGTCACCGGTGCGGGTGTAGATCCGCGTCAAGTTCACAGCCATGCCAGGACTCTACGCAAAGGCCGGGACCGTCGAACGCTACAGTCGTGCGGTGGAACGGTTTCGGATCGCAGGTGAGGCACGCCTCGTTGGGGCGGTAGAGGTCGCCGGGGCGAAGAACAGTGTGCTCAAGCTGATGGCGGCGGCCCTGCTGGCCGAGGGGACGACGACGCTGCGGCAGGTGCCGAGCATCCTGGACGTCACGTTCATGGCTCAGCTGCTGGACACGCTCGGCTGCTCGGTCAAGGTCGACGCGGAGCAGAACACCGCGACCATCGCCGTACCGGGTGAGATCGGCTACCAGTGCGACTACGAGCTGGTGCGCAAGCTTCGGGCCTCGATCTCGGTGCTCGGACCGATTCTGGCCCGCTGCGGCAAGGCGGAGGTGGCGCTGCCGGGTGGCGACAACATCGGCTCCCGCGGGCTGAACATGCACGTCGCGGGGCTGGAGGCGATGGGCGCGAAAGTCCACATCGAGCACGGTTTCGTGATCGCCGAGGCGCCGCAGGGGCTGACCGGCGCCGAGGTCTGGCTGGACTTCCCGAGCGTCGGCGCGACCGAGACGATCATGATGGCCGCGGTGCTGGCCCGCGGTACGACGATCATCGAGAACGCCGCCCGTGAGCCCGAGATCCAGGACATCGCGCAGATGCTGGTCGAGATGGGCGCCCAGATCGACGGCGCCGGTACACCGCGGATCGAGGTGACCGGCGTGAGCGGACTGCTGAAACCGGTCGACCACGTCGTGGTCCCGGACCGGATCGTCTCCGGGAGCTGGGCGTTCGCGGCGGCGATCACCAAAGGCGACATCACGATCACGAACGGCCACGCCGGGCACCTCGAGCTGCCGCTGGACAAGCTGCACAAGGCCGGCGCCGAGATCACCGTGCTGGAGCAGGGCTTCCGGGTCCGGATGCACGACCGGCCGAAGCCCGTGGATGTCGTGACGCTCCCCTATCCAGGCTTCGCCACCGACTTGCAGGCGTTCGTGATCGCCCTGAACGCGTTGAGCGACGGCGCGGCGATGGTGACGGAGAATCTCTTCGAGGGACGGTTCACGTTCGCGCAGGAGCTGACCCGGCTCGGGGCGCAGATCCAGACCGACGGGCATCACGCCGTGGTTCGCGGCGTACCGCGGCTGTCCGGCGCTCCTGTCGTCGCCTCCGACATCCGCGCGGGCGCGGCCCTCGTGCTCGCCGGTCTCGCGGCCGAGGGTGAGACGCTGGTGTCGGCCGCGCATCACGTTCACCGCGGCTACACCGACTTCGCCGGCAACCTGCGCCGCCTCGGCGCCGACGTCACCGTCGAGCCGGACGACGCGGAACTGTACTGGAACTGACCCGGACTTCTTCCGGCATTCTTCCGGCACTCTGACCTTTTCCGGGGTTTTCGCGGGTTAGGGTCATCGACATGAGCGAGCGCGTAGTCAAGCCAGTGGGCCGTGGATTCCTCTTCCTGGACTCGCATCCGGCCGGATGTGCCCAGGTCGTCCGCGACCTGTCAGCACAGGTCCCCCACCGTACGACGGACCGCCGGACGGCGCTCGTGATCGGGTCAAGCTCCGGGTACGGGCTGGCGACGACGATCGCCGGCCTCGCGCGGTATGGGATCGACGGGGTCGGGGTGTCGTTCGAGAAAGGCCCGGGGCGGCGGACAGCGACCGCTGGGTGGTACCGGACCGCGGAGACCGCCGCGCTGGCGAAGGAGCTCGGCCGCGACTTCCACTGGATCAATGCGGACGCCTTCGCCGACACCACCAAGACCGAGGTGCTCGAGCTGATCGCCGACAAGTTCGGTGGGATCGACCACCTGATCTACAGCGTGGCCGCACCGCGTCGGGTCGATCCGCGCAACGGCGAGACCTACCAGTCCGCGATCAAGGCGATCGGTGCTGCCCACACCACGAAGAGCCTCGCGTTCGACGACGGCGAGCCCGTCCTGCAGGAGGTCGGGATCGAGGTTGCCTCGGACGACGAGATCGCCCAGACCGTCAAGGTGATGGGCGGCGAGGACTGGGCCCGCTGGGTGGCTGCGCTGCAGGAGCGCGAGCTGCTCAAACCGGGGTTCAACACGGTCGCGCTCACCTACATCGGCTCCGAGATCACCGGTCCGATCTACCGGCAGGGCTCGATCGGCGCAGCGAAGGCGGACCTCGAGCAGACCGCGCTGACGCTGAGCAAGAACGGCGTACCGGCGATGACCTCGGTGAACGGCGCAGCCGTCACCCAGGCATCCTCAGCGATCCCCGGGATCGGGCTGTACGTGAGCCTGCTCCACAACGTGCTCGGCGACGGTCTGCGGACTCCCGTCCAGCAGTCGATCACGCTGTGGGACCAGCTGACCGGCGAGCAGCCGCTGGACCTGGACGACGACGGCCGGATCCGCCTGGACCGCTGGGAGCTGGCTGACGACGTGCAGGCCGCGGTTCGGGCCCAGTGGGACTCCGCGACCCAGGAGAACCTGTCGGCGGTGGCGGACACCGCGTGGTTCTTCGCCGAAGTGCGCCGGCTGTACGGCTTCGACGTACCGGGAGTGGACTACGAAGCCGAGGCTGAGGTCGATGTTGACTGGCCTACAGGGGTTTGAACGAGGCGAGCTCGAGGACGAGCTCCTCGGCTTCGTCGGAGGCGGCGAGGTCGACCGAGGCGCTGATGCGCCAGTCGTGGTTGCCGTCGGGGTCGTCGATGATCTGCTGGACTTCCCAGTAGCCGGGGTGCTCCTCGACCATGAAGAGAGCGGGGCCTCGGGCGGCGGGGCCGGTGTTGACCACATCGTGCTCGGCGTAGTACGCCGTACCGGCTTCGGCCCAGCGGCCGGCGTCCCAGCCCGCGTCGGCGTCGAGTTGGCCCAGCTCGGCCCAGCGGTGGCGTGCGAGCAGCTCCACCCGGCGGAACATCGCATTGCGGACGAGCACGCGGAAAGCCCTGGTGTTCAAGGTGATCCGGCGCGGTCCGGCCGGCGCTACCTCGGCCTGGGGCTCGTCGGTCGGGTTGGTCAACTCCTCCCATTCGTCGAGCAGGCTGGAGTCGGTCTGCCGGACCACTTCGCCGAGCCACTCGATCAGGTCGGTCAGGTCCTCGTTCACCTTGTCCGGTGGGACGGTCTGCCGCAGTGCCTTGTAGGCGTCGCTGAGATAGCGCAGGACGATGCCTTCGGAGCGGGCGAGACCGTAGAACTGGATGAATTCGCCGAACGTCATCGCCCGTTCGAACATGTCCCGGACCACCGACTTCGGCGACAACCCGGCCTCGGCGATCCACGGGTGGGTCTGGCGATAGATCTCCAGCGTCGCCTCGAGCAATTCCTCGAGCGGCTTCGGGTAGGTGATCTCGTCGAGCAGCTCCATCCGCTCCTCGTACTCGATGCCGTCGGCCTTCATCCCACTGACGGCCTCGCCCTTGGCGTGGTGCAGTTGCGCGAGCAGGACCGCGCGGGGGTCCTCCAACGTGGCCTCGACCACCGACACCACGTCGAGCGCGTAGAGCGGATCCTCGGGGTCGAGCAGATCCAGCGCCGCCAGGGCGAAGGTGGACAGCGGCTGGTTCAGCGAGAAGTCCTTCTGCAGGTCGACGGTCAACCGCAACGACCGGCCGAACTCGTCGGGCTCGTCGAGGCGCTCGACCACCCCGGCGGTCAGCAGCGTGCGATAGATCTGGATCGCCCGCCGGATCAGCCGGAGCTGCGCCTTCGAGTCCTCGTGGTTGTCCTGCAGCAGCTGCCGCATGCTGGCGAACGCGTCGCCGTCGCGCGCGATCACGTTCAGCAGCATCGCGTGGCTGACCCGCATCCGCGACTGCAGCGGCTCGGGCTCGGCCGCGACCAACCGGTCGAAGGTGTCTTCACCCCAGGTGACGAAGCCCTCCGGCGGCTTCTTCTTCTGGACCCGGCGCAGCTTCTTCGGATCGTCACCCGCCTTGGCCATCGCCTTGACGTTCTCGATCACATGGTCCGGCGCTTCGACCACGACCGTGCCCGAGGTGTCGTATCCGGCCCGGCCGGCCCGGCCCGCGATCTGGTGGAACTCACGCGCCTTCAGGATCCGCTGCCGGCGCCCGTCGTACTTGCTCAGCGCGGTCAGCACGACGGTCCGGATCGGGACGTTGATGCCGACGCCGAGCGTGTCGGTACCGCAGATGACCTTGAGCAAACCGGCCTGCGCCAACTGCTCGACCAACCGGCGGTACTTGGGCAGCATGCCCGCGTGGTGGACGCCGATGCCGTGCATGACAAGCCGCTGCAAAGTCCGGCCGAATCCCGAGCCGAACCGGAAATGCCCGATCAGCTCCTTGATCTTGTCTTTCTCTTCCTTCGTGCACACGTTGATGCTGGTCAGCGCCTGCGCCCGTTCCAACGCGGAGGCCTGGGTGAAGTGCACGACGTACACCGGAGCCTGGTTCGTCACGAGCAGCTCTTGGAGCGTCTCGTGCAGTGGGCTCGTCACGTACTTGTAGACCAGCGGCACCGGCCGCTCACCTGACGAGACCACGGCGGTGGCACGACCGGTCCGCCGGGACAGGTCGATCTTGAACCGCTCGACGTCGCCGAGCGTCGCGGACATCAGGATGAACTGCACATTCGGCAGCTCCAGCAGCGGCACCTGCCAGGCCCAGCCTCGATCGGGCTCGGAGTAGAAGTGGAACTCGTCCATCACGACCTGACCGACATCGGCCGCGGAGCCTTCCCGCAAGGCGATGTTCGCCAGGACCTCCGCCGTACAGCAGATGATCGGGGCGCCGGCGTTCACCGACGCGTCCCCGGTGAGCATGCCGACCTTGTCCGCGCCGAAGACATCACACAGCGCAAAGAACTTCTCGGACACGAGCGCCTTGATCGGCGCGGTGTAGAACGTGCGCTGCCCGTTCGCGAGGGCCGCGAAGTGCGCCCCGGTGGCGACCAGGCTCTTCCCGGACCCGGTCGGCGTCGACAGGATCACGTTCGATCCCATCATCACCTCGATCAACGCCTCTTCCTGCGCCGGATACAACGAGATCCCCAGTTCCCCGACCCACCGCGCAAAGGCGTCGTACAGATCGTCAGGCTCAACAGTCCCCGGCACTTGCTCAATCAGCGTCATCACCAACCATTGTCCCTTACCCACCACAACCCCTCTCGGGAGGATGCTGAGCACGCTCCTCGGAGCTGCAGGATTCTGTCCAAGCGACGTGAGACACTCGGAACACCGCTGATCGTGGAGGTGACGTTATGACCGCTGACAACGCCGAGCACTCGAACCGGCACGGCACAGTTGCCTCAGTGGACGAGCTCTTCCAGAGCAGCGGCCCAGTCCGCTCCTCGGACGATCTCGCCCGCGACGGCGTCTTCGACGATGGGGAGGTCGAAGAGTTCCTCACCGACCTGGGCGAGATGAGGCGAGCTGACGTCGCGTGAGTCCGCGCAGAATCATCCCCGACACCGACGTCGCTGAGTACGGGGGTTTGCGGATCATCGGACACGAGGACCGTTAGGCGCACCGCTCCGTTGCGATGTTAATGATTGTCACTGCAAACTCAGCGGCGTGGTTCGGCGACAAGGAGTTGAGGATCTTGGCCAGCCAGACAGCGAGTGCGGCCTTGGTCTGGCCCGGATCGGGTACGGCGGCCTCGACCAGAAACAGGTCATCCGCCAGCCGCGGCGGGTTGGTCAGGATCGCCGCGGACCTGGGTTCGACGATGAGTTGACGTTTGCAGATGTCGATCACCCGATGGCCGGCCTCGACCAGGTCGTCGGCGGCCAGTCGCTCGAGGCCGGTGACAGTGCAGCGTTCGAGAGCAGCCGGATCAGCCACCCCCGCGTCGCTAGCCGCGGGCTGCTACAGCCTCAAACTGGCCAGCGGGAGCTAGCCCAGTCGAAAGAAGAACGTCGTCATCCGGCGATCATGTCAGGGATGCCGATCACGCCCCACTGGTTTTGGCCGCGCCCGGGATGGACCCCGGCTCGTGTTCGATAGGCGAGGTGGATGCGCTCTCCGATGTCGAAGTAGCCATCGCCGCGGCCGAGGCCGGGGCTGCCGTCGTACGAGCTAAGTACGGCGCCGCCGTCAGCAGGCACGAGAAGTCAGCGACAGACTTCGCAACCGACGCGGACCTCGAGGCCGAACAGGCGATCCTCGGCCTGATCCGACAAGCCAGGCCCACCGATGCCTTCCTGGGCGAGGAGTACGGCACCCAAGGCAACTCCGACGCCACACGCCGCTGGCTGGTAGACCCCCTCTGCGGCACCCTCAACTTCGCCGCCCAAACCCCACTCTTCGCAGTCAACGTCGCCCTACAGATCGACCAGAAAACCTCCGCAGCCGCCGTAGCCGACCCCATCTCCCAAGAGATCTTCTGGACCGACGGCACCACCGCCATGATCCGCCACAACGGCACCGACCACCCCATGACGCCCGCAGCCGACTCACTCCTGGTCGAGATCAACCTGGACGCGAAAAGGGACGCCGGCTACCTCGGATCCCGGCTGCTGGCCGATCAGGCGATCAGAGACGAGTTCTCCCCAAGAGTCCTCTCCTCAACCCTCCCCCTGACCTGGGTAGCCGCCGGCCGCCGAGCCGCCTACATCACCGACGGAAACCTCCGCGGCGACGTCCACTTCGCCGCAGGCCTCGCCCTCTGCCAAGCCACCGGCTGCACAGTCACCGACCTCCACGGCAACCCCCTCCACACCGGCCCCGGCACAATCACCGCCGCGAACCCGGTAACCCACGCCCGTCTCCTCGACGTCGTCACCCGCAACCTGAAAGCGGAGTGAGGGTCAGAGGTAGGTCTGGGTGTTGGGTGGGGCGGATTCCATCCAGGCGAGGACTCCGGTGAGGGCCTCTTCGGTCATGGCGAAGTGGACTGTTCGGGTGCCTAGGTTGGCGTCGACTATGACGTGGCCGGCGTAGGTCACCAGGGGCTCGTTGCCCATGGGGCGGCGGGTGGTGATGCCTTCCAGTTGGCGGCGGTTGACGACCAGTTTCGGCCACCAGGCGAGGCTGAAGACGCGGAACCACTGGAGGTCGTCGCCGACGTAGCGGGCCAGGCCCAGCGCCCAGCCGCGGCCGTGGTCCTTCTCGGCCAGTTGGAGGCTGCAATCAAACGTTCCGCCGTCCCTGGACAACCAGCGACGGCGGAGCGCGAAGACGACGATCAGCAGTACGGCGGCAAGCAAACAGACCCCGACACCATCGAGGACTGTTCCCATACTTTGCCGACCTTCCCAACGATTCGGTACTGCCCGGTGCCCAGGTTCGGCCCCGGGCACCGCCGGAGAACCGTACTGTCAGTGACGCTGTTCAATTATGGCAGGTGAGGTTACGCCGTCTGCTCGGCGGCCCGGACGCGAGCCTCCTGCAGCCGCACCTCGTCGAGCTCCTCGTCGCTGTCGGTCCCGGTCGCGAGGGCTTCCTCGAGATCGCGACGCGCCTGTTCGAGGTCGATGTCGTGACCCATCTCGGCGTTCTCGGCCAGGATCGAGACCCGGTTGTGCGCCACCGAGATGAAGCCGTCCGGCGCGGCCGCGACGAAGTACTCGTCGTCGACGGTCCGCACCTGGACGGTGCCACCCTGCAGCAGCCCGAGCAGCGGCGCGTGGCCGGGCAGGATCCCGACATCGCCGTCCGTCGTCCGGGCGATGACGATCTTCGCCTGACCCTGCCAGACCGTCCGCTCGGCGGCGACGAGCGCCACCTCCAAGTGGTCAGCCATCAGTTTTCCTTCTGCAGCTCGGCCCACTTGCGGTCGACGTCGTCGAGCGAGCCCACGTTGAAGAACGCCTGCTCGGCGACGTGGTCGTAGTCGCCCTCGGTGATCTTCTTGAACGACTCGATGGTCTCCTTCAGCGGGACCGTCGAACCCGGGATGTTGGTGAACTTCTCCGCCATGTAGGTGTTCTGGGAGAGGAACTGCTCGATCCGGCGCGCCCGCGCGACGGTGATCTTGTCCTCTTCGGAGAGCTCGTCGACACCCAGGATGGCGATGATGTCCTGCAGTTCCTTGTTCTTCTGCAGGATCTGCTTCACCCGGACGGCCACGTCGTAGTGCTCCTGGCCGATGTACTGCGGGTCGAGGATCCGCGACGTCGAGGTCAGCGGGTCGACGGCCGGGTACAGACCACGCGACGCGATCGTGCGGGAGAGCTCGGTGGTCGCGTCGAGGTGGGCGAACGTCGTCGCCGGCGCCGGGTCGGTGTAGTCGTCGGCCGGGACGTAGATCGCCTGCATCGAGGTGATCGAGTGACCCCGGGTCGACGTGATCCGCTCCTGCAGTACGCCCATCTCGTCGGCGAGGTTCGGCTGGTAACCAACGGCCGACGGCATCCGGCCGAGCAGCGTGGAGACCTCGGAACCGGCCTGGGTGAACCGGAAGATGTTGTCGATGAAGAGCAGTACGTCCTGCTCCTTCACGTCGCGGAAGTACTCCGCCATCGTCAGCGCCGACAGTGCGACGCGAAGACGCGTGCCCGGCGGCTCGTCCATCTGGCCGAAGACCAGCGCGGTGTCCTTGAAGACGCCGGCCTCTTCCATCTCGGTGATCAGGTCGTTGCCCTCACGGGTCCGCTCCCCGACGCCGGCGAACACCGACGTACCACCGAAGTTGTGGGCGATCCGGTAGATCATCTCCTGGATCAGAACGGTCTTGCCGACACCCGCACCGCCGAACAGACCGATCTTTCCACCCTGCACGTACGGCGTGAGCAGGTCGAGCACCTTGATACCGGTCTCGAGCATCTCGGTCTTGGACTCGAGCTGGTCGAAGGCCGGCGCCTTGCGGTGGATCGGCCAGCGCTCGGCGATCTCGAACTCGGACTCGTCCTGGTTCAGGCACTTGCCGGTCACGGACCAGACCCGGCCCTTGGTGACGTCGCCGACCGGCACGGAGATCGCCGCGCCGGTGTCGCGCACCTCGGCACCGCGGACCAGGCCGTCGGTGGGCTTCATCGAGATCGCCCGGACGATGTTGTCGCCGACGTGCAGCGCGACCTCGAGGGTGATCGTCGTGGTGACGTCGCCCAAGGTGATGTCCACCTCGAGCGCGTTGTAGATGTCGGGCATCGTGTCGGCCGCGAACTCGACGTCGACGACCGGGCCGATCACCCGGGCGACGCGACCGACGCCGTGGGCGCCGGCCTCGTTGTTCTTCTCGGTAACCGTGGCAGTCATCTCTCTCACTCGCTTCCGGCGTTCGCGTCGGCCAGCGCACTCGCGCCACCGACGATCTCGCTGATTTCCTGGGTGATTTGGGCCTGGCGGGCCTGGTTGAAGTCCCGGGTCAGGCTTTCGATCAGGTCCTGCGCGTTGTCGGTCGCGGACTTCATCGCCCGCTGCCGGCTGGCCAGCTCGGAGGCCGCCGCCTGCAGCATGCAGTAGTGGATCCGGCTGGCGACGTACTTCGGCAGCAGCCCGTCGAGGACCTCCTCGGCGGACGGCTCGAACTCGTACAGCGGTAGCACGTCGTCGGTCGCCGGTGCCTCTTCGCCTTCGACGACCTCCAGCGGCAGCAACCGGATCACGTCCGGGCGCTGGGTCAGCATGGAGACGAACCGGGTGAAGACGATGTGGATCTCGTCCACACCACCCTCCTCGGTCGGCGTCAGGAACCGCTCGATCAACGCGTCGGCGATCTCCCGGGCCCGGGCGAACGACGGCGCGTCGGAGTCACCGGTCCACGACTGCGCGACGTCGCGCTGACGGAAGGTGTAGAAGGCCAGACCCTTGCGGCCGCTGACGTAGGGGACGATCTCTTTCTCGTCTTCGCGCAGCAGCTGGTTCAGGCGCTCGCCCTCGCGGATCACGTTGGCCGAGTAGGCCCCGGCCTGACCGCGGTCGGACGTGATCAGCAGCACCGCGGCGCGCCGTGGGTTCGGCTTCTCGGTGGTCAGCGGGTGGTCGACGTTCGAGAACGTCGCCACCGCCGACACGGCTCGGGTGAGCTCACGCGCGTACGGACCGGCCGCCTGGGCGCGTTGCTGCGCCTTGACGATCCGGGACGCCGCGATGAGCTCCATCGCGCGGGTGAGCTTCTTGATCGTCGAGACCGAGGCCCGACGCTCGCGAAGCTCCCGCAGACTGGCTGGCATGCTGGATCAGCCCCGCTTCTGCTTGACGATCTGCTCCTGCTCGACGTCGTCCTGGTCCATCGCCACGGCCTCGGCCTCGGTGCCGAGCAGCGTGCCCTCGGAGGTCTGGAACGTCGGCTTGAACGCGTTCAGCGCCTCGGTCACGGCCTGGGCCGAGTCGTCGTCGAACAGGCCGGTCTCACGGATGCTGTCGAGAACCTTGCTGTCGCGCCGCAGGTACTCCAGGAAATCCCGCTCGAAGCGCAGGATGTCGTCCACCGGGACGTCGTCGAACTTGCCCGTCGTACCGGACCAGATGGAGACGATCTGCTCCTCCACCGGGTACGGCGAGTACTGCGGCTGACGGAGCAGCTGGACCAGCCGCTGACCCCGGTCGAGCTGGCGACGAGAGGTCGCGTCGAGGTCAGAGGCGAACATCGCGAACGCCTCCATCGCGCGGAACTGGGCCAGGTCGAGCTTCAGCGAGCCGGACACGTTCTTCATGCCCTTGACCTGCGCGGCGCCGCCGACCCGGGAGACCGAGATACCGACGTCGATGGCCGGGCGGATGTTGGCGTTGAACAGGTCCGACTGCAGGAAGATCTGCCCGTCGGTGATCGAGATGACGTTGGTCGGGATGAACGCCGAGACGTCGTTGGCCTTGGTCTCGATGATCGGCAGGCCGGTCATCGAGCCGGCGCCGAGCTCGTCGGACAGCTTCGCGCAGCGCTCGAGCAGACGGCTGTGCAGGTAGAAGACGTCACCCGGGTAGGCCTCGCGGCCCGGCGGGCGGCGCAGCAGCAGCGACATCGCGCGGTACGCCTCGGCCTGCTTGGTCAGGTCGTCGAACACGATCAGGACGTGCTTGCCCTGGTACATCCAGTGCTGGCCGATGGCCGAGCCGGTGTACGGCGCGACGTACTTGAAGCCGGCCGGGTCCGACGCCGGGGCGGCGACGATGGTGGTGTACTCCATCGCGCCGGCCTCTTCGAGCGCGCCGCGGACGGACGCGATCGTCGAGCCCTTCTGGCCGATCGCCACGTAGACGCAGCGGACCTGCTTCTCCGGGTCGCCGGACTCCCAGTTGGCCTTCTGGTTGATGATCGTGTCGACCGCGATGGCCGTCTTACCGGTCTTGCGGTCGCCGATGATCAGCTGCCGCTGGCCGCGACCGATCGGGATCATGCCGTCGATGGCCTTGATGCCGGTCTGCAGCGGCTGCCGGACCTCCTGGCGCTGCATCACGCCGGCCGCCTGGATCTCCAGCGCGCGCTCGCCCTCGAGGTCCTTGATCTCGCCGAGGCCGTCGATCGGCTTGCCCAGCGGGTCGACGACGCGGCCGAGGTAGCCCTCGCCGACGGGCACCGAGAGGATCTTGCCGGTCCGGTGGACCTGCTGGCCCTCCTCGACACCGTCGTACTCACCGAGGATGACGACACCGATGTCGCGAACGTCGAGGTTCAGCGCGATGCCCTCGGTACCGTCCTCGAACCGGAGCAGTTCGTTCGTCATCGCCGAGGGCAGGCCCTCGACGTGCGCGATGCCGTCACCCGCGTCGACCACGGTGCCGACCTCTTCGCGGGACGCGTCGTCCGGCTCGTACTCGTTGACGAACCGGTCCAGTGCGTCCCGGATCTCCTCCGGCCTGATCGTGAGCTCAGCCATTGTGCTTCCTGCTTCCTTTGACCCTGCTGGCCTGTTGTGGCTCTAAAGGCTTTCCCGACCCCTAGCGCCGCTGTATGTCGTTAAGGGCGGTTAGCCCGCGATGCGCCGTTGCGCTTCGTCAAGCCTGGCCGCGATGGTTCCGTCGATCACTTCGTCGCCGATGTCCACCCGTACGCCGCCGACCACCTCAGGATCGACGATCACGTTCAGCTGGATGTCCCGGCCGTACTGGCGTCCGAGCGCGGCGGCGAGCCGGCTGCGCTCCATCTCGGTCAGTGGAGCGGCCACTCGCACGGTCGCGATGCTGGCGTTGCGCCGGGCCGCCGCAGCGACCTGGTACGCGCGCATCGACGCCGCGAAGCTGCGGCCACGGCCGTCCACCGCACGCTCGGCCAGCCGCACGGTGGTGGGGTCGGCCTTGCCCTGCAGCAGCCCACCGAGCAGCTCCTGGCGGTGGTTGACCGGAATCCTGCGGTCGCTGAGCTTGTCGGCCAGATCGCGCTCGGCGCTGACCACCCGGTCGAGGCGGAACAGCTCGTCCTCGACCTCGTCCAGCCTGCGCTGGTTGTCGGCGTACGCGACGTCGGCCTCGACGCTCAACTGGTCCAGCGCGTCGCCCAGGTCCCGGCCGCTGACCCAGCGACCGGTCACCGCGGCGGTCAGGATCTCCAGCGCCTGGGCGGAGATCTGACTGCCGAGCAACTGCCGCACCAGCGACGCCTTGGCGTCCCGGGGGCGGGCCGGGTCGGTCAGGGCGCGCCGGAGCGCGCCGCTGCCGTCGAGCAGCCGGGCCACCGCGAACAGCTCCCCGCCGAGTCCCTCGGCCGGGGTCACACCCGCCAGGGCCTCCTCGGCCCGGGCGAGTGATTCTCTCGACGCGCCGCGCATCAGCCGTCCGTTCCGACGGCCTGGCGAGCCGACTCCGAGGCCTCCAGGTCGGCCAGGAAGCGCTCGACCGTACGACGCTGCCGCGCCTCGTCCTCGAGCGATTCGCCGACGATCCGGCCGGCCAACGTGGTCGCCATGGTGCCGACCTCGCTGCGCAGCGACGCGACCGCCTGGGTGCGCTCGGCGTCGATCTGGGTCCGGGCGTGGGTGACGATCCGCTCGGCCTCGACGTTCGCCTGCTCCCGCATCTCCGCGATGATCTGGGCACCCTGCTCGCGGGCGTCCTCGCGGATCTTCGCAGCCTCCTGGCGAGCTTCCGCCAGCTGCGCGTTGTACTTGTCCAAAGCCGCCTTCGCCTCGGCCTGGGCCCGCTTGGCATCTTCCATCCCGCCTTCGATCGCCGCGGTCCGGTCGGCGTAAGCCTTTTCGAAGCGCGGTACGACGACCTTGGCGAAGGCGATGGCCAGCAGGACCAGGAAGACGAAACCGAAGATGATCTCAGGCGTGTGCGGCAGCAGAGGATTGGTCTGCTCGCCCGCCGCTTCGGTCAGTGGTAGCACCAACGTCGTCATGTCTGGGTCCTGTCAGTCAGAAGGAAATGATCAGGGGGTGCGGAAGACGAAGGCCAGGGCGATACCGATGATCGCGAGGACCTCGGTCACGCCGAAGCCGATCCACGCGATCGACTGCAGCTTGTTCTGCGCCTCGGGCTGACGCGCGGTGCCGTTGATGACAGCGGCGAAGATCAGACCGACGCCGACGCCCGGGCCGATTGCGGCGAGGCCGTAGCCGAGGACCGCGATGTTGCCGGAGAGCGCGAGAGCGATGTTGCTCATGTGCAGTGCTTCCTTTCGGTACGGATCGAAATCCGGTGTCCGTTTACTACGGGTCTAGGGATGGTGCGGTGGTACTGCTCAGTGCTCGTCGGAGATCGCGCTGCCGATGTACTGCGCGGTCAGGACGACGAAGATGTAGGCCTGGATGCACTGGACGAACAGCTCCAGCGCGGCGATCGCGATGCCCATGATGAACGTGATGACACCGACGCCGCCGAGCGCGATGTTCCCGGTCTCGAACACCATGTACTCACCGCCGAGCACGAACACCAGCAGCAGGATGTGGCCGGCGAACATGTTGGCGAACAACCGCAGGCTCAGCGAGACCGGGCGGACCAGGATGTTCGAGATGAACTCGATCGGGATCATCAGCGGCATCAGCCAGAGCGGCACACCGGCCGGCATCGTCTGGTGCTTGAAGTAGCCCCACAGGCCCTTCTTCTTGATCCCGACCGCGTTGTAGATGACCCAGCTCATGATCGCGGCCACGTACGCCCAGCCGACGTGGCTGAAGGTCGGGAACTGGATCAGCGGGATCGTCGCGGCGACGTTGTTCAGCAGGATGAAGAAGAACAGGCCGGTCAGGTACGGCACGTACTTCAGGTACTCGGCGCTGCCGATCGCGTCGCGGGCGATCGAGTTGCGGACGAAGTTGTACCCGAGCTCGCCCGCGAACTGGAGCTTGCTCGGAACGATCGCGGATTTGCGGGACGCACCCCAGAAGAACCAGACGATCACCACGACGGACAGCGCGGCCACCAGCACAGGCTTGGTGAACCAGTCCACGCCGTCGATGATCGGCGGGGTGTCGAAGCTCTGGGGACCGGGTGCGATGAACTCGGTCGGAACGCCGGCGGTCACCGGGTCTCCTCTCGCGTCGTGCTCAAGTCGGACGCCTTGTAGGCAAGGGCAGGGCGGCTCAGGGCATGGCGGTCAACAACGTCAGACCAGGTGCGGATCGCGCCAGACCCTGTGGGGGCTAGGACTTTCCGTACCGGAAGTGCAGCAACAGGATGGTCAGCCCGGCACCGAGGACGATGCCGATCAGGACCAGGAACTGGGTGCCGAACAAGCGATCCAGCCCGAACCCGATGCCGCCGTACACCACGACACCGCCGATCAAGTAGGACAGGACCCGCCAGCCGTCGCCCGAATTGCTGGGTGATGGCTTCGGATCCTCGTTCTCGCTCATTGGCACCCGAAACGTACCAGTCCGCGCATCCAGCGGTCACATCGGTGCTCGTAACCTCGGCCACAATCGTTGTAACGGTTGGGAAAACGTTACCCACAGTGCTCATGCGGTCACGTCCTTGTCGAGGTCGTAGATCGGCACGCGGAGCCGGGACCAGGCCCAGATCTCGCCGGCCATCCAGCCCATCACGACCACCATCGCGACCAGCCCGAGCACGGTCAGATTCACGTGCTCGGCCAGGCCGTCCGAGCTCAGCGCGACCGCGAGCAGGACGCCGAAGATCGCGATCCGGCCCGTGTACGACGCCATTGCGACACCGAGCTGCATGGTCGGAGAGGTCTTGCGGGACAGGTGCAGCGCGAACAGGCCGACACCGGAGAAGACGATCACCATCAGCAGCCCCAGCAACGCTCCCCACAGACCGGGAAGACCGGCGGCGATCGTGGCGATCGCGGTCGCGTTGACACCGACGACGAGCGCGGCGACCAAAGCGCCACGCAGCATCGCGAGCGCCGGGTGCCTGGTGGGCTGGCCGGCGACTTTCGGGTTCTTGACCGAAGGAGCCATCTGGTGGTTCCGTCCTGCTGGCGACCGGGTTTGCGACCAGGGCGTCGGGTGGGCGGGGTCAGGGGTGTCGCTGTTCTTTGCTGGTGCTTGTGAAAACTAGCACAAAGTCTTCTTCGTAAGCAAAACGGTCAGCAAAACGAGGCCCCTGCCGCTGTACAGGCACACCTTATCGGTAGGCCACGCCGGCGAGTGGTCTGGTCCCTACCAGTTCGTGCCGGGGCTCCAGCTCAGACTCTGCTCAGACTCTGCTCAGACTCGGGCGAGCGGTTTCCGGGATCGGTGCGGCAGGCCGGTCGTGAGCAGGATCGCGGTGACCGTCACGGCCAGCACGATCAGGGCCGTCCACCAGGACAAGACCAGTCCGAGCACGACCACGCCGTACGCGATCAGGGCCGTCCAGAGGTACATCAGCAGGACGGCCCGGCGGTGTGAGTGGCCGCGTTGCATCAGCCGGTGGTGCAGGTGCAGCTTGTCGGCGGCGAAGGGTGAGCGGCCCGCCTTGGTACGACGGATGTAGGCCAGCGTCATGTCGAGCGCCGGGATCGCGAGAACGGCGATCGGGAGGATCAATGGCAGCAGCGCCGGCAGCAGGCTGGAGCCGCCGACCTCGTAGGGGACGGCGTTCGGGTCCATCTGGCCGGTCAGGCTGATCGTCGACGCGGCGAGCATCAGACCGATCAGCAACGAGCCGGAGTCCCCCATGAAAACCCTTGCGGGGAAGAAGTTGTGCGGCAGGAAGCCGAGGCACGCACCGGCGAGCGCGACCGTGATCAGGGTCGAGGTGGTCGCGCGGTCGAGGTTCTGCTCGACGTTCAGCAGGTACGAGTAGGTGAAGAACGCGGTCGCGCCGATCGCGGTCACACCGGCGGCCAATCCGTCCAGGCCGTCGACGAAGTTCACCGCGTTGCAGGAGACGAGCAGGATGCCGGCCGTCAGTACGGCGAGCTGCGCGGGCGATGGTGAGACCACACCGCCGGGGAGCGGTAGCCAGTACAACTGGATGCCTTGGACAACCATCACGCCGACGGCGAGGACCTGTCCGGCCAGCTTGGTGATCGGGTCGAGCTCGTAGAGGTCGTCGACCACGCCGACCGCGCAGATCACGACGCCGCCGATCAGGATCGCCCGGGCGTCGTGGGCGACCTGCAGGCTGTCGCCGAGGAACGGGAGGCTGGACGCGACCGCGAACGCGGCGATCAGGCCGCCGAGAATCGCTACGCCGCCGAAGTACGGGATCGGGACCTTGTGCACGTCCCGGGTCCGGACCTTCGCGACGGCGCCGTACCGCGATGCGATCGTCCGGGCGAGGCCGGTCAACACGAAGGTCGTGGCCATGGCCACGAACATGACCAGCAGGTACTCGCGCACTAGTCCGCAGGCCTCGCATCTGGGTCGGTCGGCTTCTCGTCCTGCGGGTTGGACGTCTCGGCGGTGTCTTCGGTTGGCTTCTCGTCAGAGTTCGACGCCTCGGCAATTTCGTCGGCCGGGGCTTCGGTTGGCTTGTCGTCATCCGAGGATACTTCGGGGACCACAGCGCGGAGTTGGTCCAGGGAGAGGGCGCCGAGGCGGACCAGGCGCGGGGTGTCGCCGGTCAGGTCGACGATGGTCGAGGGCTGGCCGCCGGAGACAGCGCCGCCGTCGAGGTAGACCGCGACCGTGTCCTGCAGTTGCTCCTCGGCGTCGTACACGTCGAGGGCGGCCGGGCGGCCGGACTTGTTCGCCGAGCTGACGGCGAGCGGTCCGGTCCGGGACAGCAGTTCGCGGGTGTTCTCGTGGTCCGGCACGCGAAGCGCGACCGTGCCGTGGGTCTCGCCCAGATCCCACATCAGTGACACCTGCGCATGGCAGATCACCGTCAGCGGCCCGGGCCAGAACTCCTGGCACAGCTTGCGGCCTGCGTCGGAGATGTCGGTGGCGAGCGCGTCCAGCGACTCGACCACCGAGATCAGCACGGGCGGCGGCATGTCCCGCCCGCGGCCCTTGGCGTCCAGCAGCCGCTGCACCGCGTCGGCCTTGAAGGCGTCGGCGGCGATCCCGTAGACGGTGTCGGTCGGCAGAACCACCAGGTCACCGACCTCGATGGCATCCACGGCCGCACGGTAGGCCGGTGCCAGCTCGTCACCGGTGAAGTCGAAGCGCTCACTCACGCACCGAATGGTGCCACTGACGCGGGCCTCGACTCCAACCGGGCTGCGATCGGAACAAGTTGACACCTGGATGTCAGCTTGCGATCGCCGTACGCCGGGTTGTCCTTAGGATCGCGGTCATGACTGTGTCGCGTGAGTTCCTTGCCGGGTTGCCGAAGGCCGAGCTGCATGTCCACCACGTCGGATCCGCCTCGCCGCGGATCGTTGCCGAGCTCGCCGCCCGGCACCCGGAGTCGCCGGTGCCGGCCGATCCGGCTGCGTTGGCGGAGTACTTCCAGTTCACCGACTTCGCGCACTTCATCGACATCTACCTGAGCGTCGTCGACCTGATCAAGACGCCCGAGGACGTCCGCCTGCTGACCTACGAGGTCGCCCGCGAGATGGCTGCGCAGAACCTGCGGTACGCCGAGCTGACCTGTACGCCGTACACGTCGGTCATCCGTGGGATCGCGCCGGAGGCGTACTGCGAGGCGATCGAGGATGCGCGGATCGCGGCGGAGAAGGAGCTCGGCATCACGCTGCGCTGGATCTTCGACATCTCCGGCGAGAGCGGGCTGCCGGGCGCCGACACGACCCTGGAGGTCGCGCTCAAGAACCGGCCGGAAGGGCTGGTCGGATTCGGGCTGGGCGGGCCGGAGATCGGCGTACCGCGGCCGCAGTTCGCACCGCACTTCGAGGCCGCCGTCGCCGCCGGGCTGCACAGCGTGCCGCACTCGGGCGAGACCACCGGGCCGGAGACGATCTGGGACGCGATCCGCTACCTGAAGGCCGAGCGGATCGGCCACGGCACATCGGCCATGCAGGACCCGGCGCTCGTCGACTACCTGCGTGAGCACCGGATCCCGCTGGAGGTCAGTCCGACGTCCAACATCGCGACGCGCGCGGTCGCGTCGTACGACGTGCACCCGCTGCGCGCGATGGTCGAGGCCGGGCTCGTGGTCACGATCAACTCCGACGACCCGCCGATGTTCGGCACCGACCTGGTCAACGAGTACGCCGTTGCCGCCAAGCTGCTCGACCTCGACGAGGCGGGCGTGGCCGAGCTGGCCAGGACCGCCGTCCGCGTGTCCTTCGCCGAGGATTCGCTGAAGACCGCGCTGCTGGCCGAGATCGACGCCTACGTAGGCTGAACGACGTGTAGCTGCAAGACTATCCAGCGTGACCGACAACCTGCGGCTGGACCTACTCGGGCCGCTGCGTGGATGGTCCGGTGACGCGAGGATCGATCTCGGTCCGATCCGGCAGCAGACCCTGCTCGCTGTCCTCGCGCTGCGGTCCAACCAGGTGATCTCCGCGGACGAGTTGGTCGACCTGGTCTGGAGTGACGCGCCACCGTCCACGGGCGCCAAGATCGTCCCGCCGTACATCTATCGGCTGCGCAAGCTGCTGCCGGAGGGCGTGCTCGTGCACACGCGGGACGGGTACACCTTGCGGCTCGCGCCGGACGCTCTTGACCTGGACCGGTTCGAGCGGCTGGTCAGTGCGGCGCATGCGAGTGAGGACAAGGACGAAGCCGCGGCCAGCCTGGCAGAGGCGCTCGCGCTCTTTACGGGCGAGCCTCTGACCGGACTGGCCGGGCACTACCTCACTGTGCAGCGGCACCGGCTGATCGAGCGCAGGTTGAAGGTGCTGGCCGAGCGGATCGAGCTCGACCTCGAACGCGGCCGGTACGGCGATCTCGTGCCGGAGCTGGTCGCACTGGTCGAGGAGGACCGACTGCGCGAGCAGTTCGCCGGCCAGCTGATGCTGGCGTACTGGCGCAGCGGACGGACCTCAGAGGCACTCGAGACCTACACGCGGACGCGCAAGGAGCTGGTCGAGCAGCTCGGCGTTGAGCCCGGTTCCGCGCTGCGCGCTATCCACGAACGCATCCTGCAGAACGAGGATGACCCGGCATCAGCCGTCCGCCCAGCTGTCCGGGACGAGCTTCCGTACGACGGTGCCGCGTTCGTCGGTCGTGAAGACGCACTGCGCCAGGTGGTCGATGCGATGTCCACTCCAGGTCCCGCGGTGGTGGCGATCGACGGCATGGCCGGTGTGGGGAAGTCAGCGCTCGCTGTGCGGTCGGCTCGGCAGCTGGCCGACGTGTACCCGGACGGTCGGCTGTTCATCGACCTGCACGGGTTCACCCCGGGGCGTGAGCCGGTGTCCGCGCTGGAGGCCCTGGATCGGTTGCTACGCACGCTTTCTGTCCCGGCTGACCGGATCCCGGCCGACCTGGAGGAACGGGCGGCGCTGTGGCGTTCTGAGCTGGCTGGCCGGCGGATTCTCGTCGTACTGGACAATGCGCGGGATAGCGATGGAGTGCGGCCGTTGTTGGCCGGCAGTCCGAGTTGCGGGGTCATTGTGACCAGCCGGCGGCAGCTGACCGGTCTGGACGCGACTGCCCGGCTGGCACTCGACGTACTGCGCCCGGAGGATGCGCGCGCTTTGCTGGCTGAGATCGTCGGGGCGGACCGCACCGGTGATTCTGCGGCCGCAGAAGCCGTCGTGAGCCAGTGCGGCCATTTGCCGTTGGCTATCCGGGTGGCTGGGTCGCGGCTGCGGCATCGACCTAGCTGGACGATCGAGCACCTGAGCAAGCGGCTCGACGCCGAGGACAGGCGACTTGCGGAGCTCAGCACCGACAGCGGTGGCGTCTCCCCTGCTTTCGCCTTGTCCTACGAGCATCTGCCGCCAGACCAGCAGCGTCTCTTCCGGCTGCTCGGTGTGATGACCGGGCAGGACATCGAGGTGGACGCCGCAGCCGCACTGGCCCAACTGGACCCGGTCGACGCGGAAGACCTGCTGGAGCAGTTGGTGGATGCCAACCTGCTGCTGCAGCTACGGCCGGGCCGATTCCAGTTCCACGACCTGCTACGCCAGTACGCCGGGACACTGGACGCGGAGCCGGACGCGGTACGGCGTTTGCTCGACTACTACCTCTACGCCACCGAAGAGGCGAGTGCGGCGATCTTCAGCAGCCGGCCGCAGGCTCCCCCGCCTTCCACCGGGCTGGAGTGGATCGACGCCGAGGGCGCCAACGTGCTGGCGACGCTCCGGTACGCCGAGGCACACAACAGCCTGGAACACGCCTGGCGCCTCGGACTGGCCGTGGCGTCGTGTTTCTACCAGCGGGGCCGGATCTATGAGATGGATGAGGCGCTCGCCCTGGCACTGCGCGCCGCTGCCCGGGACGTGGATCCGGAAGCCGAGTCACGCGTGCTGATGTCGATCGGTAGCCTCGGCCGCTACCGCCTGGGTGCCGAGGCGAGTCTGCGTACGCTCCAGGAGGCCCGGGAGAAGCTGCCGGCGGACGCTGAGCCCGCACTGCGCGCACGACTGCTCGCGTCCATCGGCTACAGCCTTGCGAAGGTGAATCCGGACGCCGAGGCCATCGCCGTACTCGCCGAGGCCCTTGCGGTGGCCCGCGATTCCGGTGACTTGAGCATCGCGTCCCGGGTGCTGGCGTATCTCGGCGCGGCCTATGGGGACCGCCAGGAGTTCGCTCAGGCGTTGGCGTCGTACGAGGAGTCACTGCGGCTGGCCCAACAGGCTGACGACCTGTCTGTTCAGGCTGAGGTGCTGAATGGGATCGGTGAGTGCCTGCTCGGGCTGGACCGCGTGGACGAGGCCGTGACGGCTCTGACCACCGCACTGGCCATCGGGCTCGAGCGTGGGTCCGACTACAGCCTGATCTACACGTATGCGTTCCTGAGTACGGCGTTCACCCGACACGAGCAGTGGGCCGAGGCACTGGACGTCGGACGCCGGTCGCTGGCGCTGGCGTTGGAAAGTGACTCCCAACAGGCAGAGCAGAACGCGCATCTGCGGCTTGCGGAAACACTGCTGGCGAAGGGCGATCTCACCCAGGCGCGGCCGCATTTCGCCCGCGCGCTCGAGCTTGCGCTCGACGACGGGCAGGAGTCGGTGATCGCACGCGCCGCGGGCGGGCTGGCCCGTACAAGTCCTGCCGCTTAAGTGGTTACCTGGTGCCGTGCGGAGAGTCTGTGGGGTGCTGGCCGCCGTCCTCCTGACGGTGGCGGCGTGTACCGATGAGCCCGCGCGCAGCGATTCCACGCCCGCACCGACGACTCGCAGTCCGAGCGCGAGTCCACCGCCGACTCCCCCGGCCGATGGCGAACTGCCGCGCGGTGGGCGAACGATCTTTCCCACCTACCAACTGGTTGGTTATGTCGGGTTGCCCGGCTCACCCGCACTCGGGCCGCTGGACCAGGACCTCGACGCGAAGGCGGACAAGCTCGAGCAGCTGTCCAAGGCCTATGCGTCCGGACGTACGCCGCTGCCGGTGATGGAGCTGATTGCCGTTGTGGCGAAGGGATCCCGGGGCAAGGACGGGATGTACCGCGGGCGGTTGCCGGACTCGGCGATCGAGGCGTACCTGACGGTCGCCCGCAAGCACCGGATGCTGTTGCTGCTCGACATCCAACCGGGGCGGGCCAAGATCCTGCCGGAGGTCAAGCGGCTGGAGCGCTGGCTGAAGGAGCCGGATGTCGGCCTGGCGTTCGATCCGGAGTGGGCCGTCGGGCCAGGACAGGTGCCGGGCCGGGTCTTCGGCCGTACGACGGGCGCGGAGCTCGACGGCATCGCGTCGTACCTGTCGGGACTGGTACAGACCAACAAGCTGCCGGAGAAGGTGTTCGTGTTCCATCAGCTGTCGGCGCGGATCGTCAGCAATGAACAGGCGCTGAAGAAACATCCGGGCGTCGTGACGATCAAGTCCGTCGACGGCATCGGCGCCCGCGCCGACAAACTGAAGACCTGGACGAAACTGACCACCAAGCTCCCGGTCGGCGTGCACGCCGGGTTCAAGCTCTTCTACACCGAAGACACCCGCCACGGCGCGCTGATGACCCCGCCCCAGGTCCTCGCGCTGAGGCCACGTCCCGAGTTCGTGGTTTACGAGTAGTCAGACGCGACGGCCGGTGGCGAAGCGGTGGCGGCCGGAGAGGTCGAGCTGGTCGCGGACCTCGGTGAAATCGGCGGTGGCGGCGAAGACGGCCGGCGCGGATTCGCCTTGGACATCGGCATGTTCGCAGGCGAACCAGCCGCCGGGCTTCAAGAGCCGACCGGCGGTGGCGGCAACGACCTTGATCTCGTCGAGGCCGTCGTCGCCGGACCACAGGGCGAGGGCGGGGTCGTGGTCGCGGACCTCGGCGGTGACGGATTCCCACGCAGTCAAAGGGATGTACGGCGGATTGCTGATCACCGCGTCGACGACACCGTCGAACTCGGGCAGGCAGCCGTCGATGTCGCGCTCATGGAGTACGGCGCCGGTGCCGGCGAGATTGCGTCGGGCCCACACGCAGGCCTCGGGTGACAGCTCGACCGCGTGGACGATGCTGTCGGGGCGCTCGGTGGCGATGGCGCCGGCGATCGCACCGGAGCCGGAGCAGAGGTCGACCACCAGCGGCTGCTTGATGTCGGCGATGCGGTCGAGGATCCAGCCGACCATCACCTCGGTCTCCGGTCGCGGCACGAACACCCCCGGTCCGACGACCAGCTCGCGATAGCGGAAGGCCGCCGTACCGGTCAGGTGTTGCAGAGGCTCACGGGCGGCTCGACGGGCGATCAGAGCGTCGTACGCACGGCGTTGGTCGTCTGTCGGCGTCGACAGGTGTAGGCGGCTCGATCCGGTGACGAAGGCGAGCAGCTCGGCGGCGTCGTACTCGGGTGAGGCAACGCCCGCCTCGGCCAGCCGGGCCGCCGCGTCGGCGACCAGCGCGCGCGGTGTCATTTCGAGTCGACGGCCTCGAGGCGGGCGGCCAGGTCGGCTTCGGTCAGTGCCTGGATGACCGGCGCAAGCTCGCCGCCAAGGACCTGGTCGAGGTTGTGCGCCTTGTAGCCGACGCGGTGGTCGGAGAACCGGTTCTCCGGGAAGTTGTAGGTGCGGATCCGCTCCGAGCGGTCGACGGTCCGGATCTGCGACCGGCGGGCGTCGGACGCCTCCTGGTCGGCGGCTTCCTGGGCCGCGGCGAGCAGGCGGGACCTCAGCACTCGCATGGCCTGCTCACGGTTCTGCAGCTGGGACTTCTCGTTCTGCATCGAGACCACGATGCCGGTCGGCAGGTGCGTGATGCGTACGGCGGAGTCCGTCGTGTTGACGCTCTGTCCACCAGGACCGGACGACCGGAACACGTCGATGCGCAGGTCGTTCTGATCGATCTCGACGTCGACGTCCTCAGCCTCCGGCAACACCAGCACTCCGGCGGCGGACGTGTGGATCCGGCCCTGCGACTCGGTCACCGGCACCCGCTGTACGCGGTGCACGCCACCTTCGAACTTGAGCTTCGCGTACGGCGCCTCACCCGGCTCGGGGGTCCCTTTCGCCTTCACGGCGACGGTGATCGACTTGTACCCACCCAGGTCGGACTCGGCGGAGTCGAGGATCTCGGTCTTCCAGTTCTGCGACTCGGCGTACTTCAGGTACATCTTCAGCAGATCGCCGGCGAACAGGGCCGACTCGTCGCCGCCCTCACCGGCCTTGATCTCGAGGATCGCGTCCTTGTCGTCGCTCGGGTCGCGCGGGACCAGCAGCACCTGCAGCTTCTCGGCGAGCTCGTCGCGACGGTGCTCGAGCTTGGTCGCCTCGTCGGCGAAGGCCGGGTCCTCGTGCGCCAGCTCACGCGCCGCCTCGATGTCGTCGGCGGTCTGCAGCCATTCGTCGTACGTGCGGACGACCGGCGCGAGCGCGGCGTACCGCTTGCCGACCCGGCGGGCGTTGGCCTGGTCGGAGTGCAGCTCGGGATCCGACATCTGCCGCTCGAGCTCGCCGTACTCAGCCTTGAGCGTCTGAACCGCTTCGAACATCCCGCACTCCTTCCTAGGTACTGGCTGACATGACAAACCGCGCGCCGGTCCCGCAGAAATCTGCGGGACCGAACGCGCGGCAGGAAAGCTACTTCTTCGCGTAGCGCTTCTCGAAGCGGGCCACCCGGCCACCGGTGTCGAGAATCTTCTGCTTGCCGGTGTAGAAGGGGTGGCACTGCGAGCACACGTCGGCGTGGATCACGCCGTTCTCCGCGGTCGAGTGCGTCTCGAACGAGGCGCCGCAGGTGCAGGTCACCTTGGTCGCCACGTAGTTCGGGTGGATGTCGCTCTTCAAGACAATCTCCTAGGTTTCAGATGCTCCGGGTCGCCCGCGGCGCGAACGTGAACCGGAACCGACAGACCAGTTTGCCACCCACCGGCGGCAAACTGGTAATCGAGCCGTCTTTCAGTCGCCGTTGGTCGTGCTGTGACCATTTCCGGCTGACGGGGTCGTCTTGTTGACCTGCAGCAGGAACTCGATGTTCGACTTGCTCTCCTTGAGCTTGCCGATCAGGAGCTCGAGGGCGGCCTGGCCGTCGAGGGCCGAGAGGACCCGGCGCAGCTTCCAGACCACCTGGGTCTCGTCCTTGGACATCAGCAGCTCTTCGCGGCGGGTACCGGAGGCGACCACGTCGATCGCCGGGAAGATCCGGCGGTCGGCGAACTCGCGACGCAGGCGCAGCTCCATGTTGCCGGTGCCCTTGAACTCCTCGAAGATCACCTCGTCCATCTTCGAGCCGGTCTCGATCAGCGCGGTCGCGAGGATGGTCAGCGAACCGCCGTCCTCGATGTTGCGGGCCGCACCGAAGAACCGCTTCGGCGGGTACAGCGCCGACGAGTCGACACCACCGGACAGGATCCGGCCGCTGGCCGGGGCCGCGATGTTGTAGGCGCGTCCCAGCCGGGTGATCGAGTCGAGCAGGACGACGACGTCGTGGCCGAGCTCGACCAGCCGCTTGGCCCGCTCGATCGCCAGCTCCGCGACCGTGGTGTGGTCGTCGGCCGGACGGTCGAACGTCGAGGCGATGACCTCGCCCTTGACCGTGCGCTGCATGTCGGTGACCTCTTCGGGCCGCTCGTCCACCAGCACGACCATCAGGTGCACTTCGGGGTTGTTCGTGGTGATCGCGTTCGCGAGCGCCTGCAGCACCATCGTCTTGCCGGCCTTCGGCGGCGAGACGATCAGGCCGCGCTGGCCCTTGCCGATCGGGCTGACGATGTCGACGATCCGGGTGGTGAGCACCCCGGGCTCGGTCTCCAGGCGGAGCCGCTCGGTCGCGTACAGCGGGGTCAGCTTGTTGAAGTCCTGCCGCTGCTTGGCAATCTCCGGGTCCGCACCGTTGACGGTGTCGATCCGGACCAGCGGGTTGAACTTCTCCTTGCGCTCACCCTCCTGCGGCTGCTTGACCGCGCCGGTGATCGCGTCGCCCTTGCGCAGGCCGTAACGCTTCACCATCGAGAGGGCGACGTACACGTCGTTCGGGCCGGGCAGGTAGCCGCTGGTCCGGACGAACGCGTAGTTGTCGAGTACGTCGAGGATGCCGGCGGCCGGGACGAGGACGTCGTCCTCGCTGATCGTCGGCTCCGGGTCGAACCGCTCACCGCGGCCGCGGTTGCGGCTCGGGGCGGTGTCACGACCGGTCTGGGCGCCACCGTCGCGGCTGTTGCGGTCCCGGTCGCGGCCCCGGCGGCGACGACGACGGCTGTCGCCGTCCTCACCCCGGTCGTCGTCGCGAGCGGTGGTGTTCCGCGCGTTCTGGTCCTGGCGGTTCCGCTGGTTGTCACCGCGGTTGTCCCGCTGCGAGTCCCGGCCGTCACGGGCCTGGTTGTCGCGCGCCTGGCCGTCGCGGTTGTCGCGGGCCTGGGTGTCGCGGTTGCCGTCCCGGTTCTGGGTGTCCCGGTTCTGGGTGTCCCTGCTCTGGTTGTCGCGGCTCTGGGTGTCACGGTTGCGATCGCGCGTGTCGCGGGCGTCCCGCCCGTCGCGCTGGTTGTCCCGCTGGGTGTCCCTTTGGCGGTCGCGGCTGCGACCCTGGCTGTCGCCGCGGTCGTCGGCGCGGTTGTCCGCACCCTGGTCGACCTTCGGCTCGGCCGTCGCGACGCCGTTCTGCACGGCGGCGGCGCTCCCGTTCTGGGAGGCAGCGGCCGGTGCTTCGACGGCAACAACGGCGGCTTCAGGGGTGGAACCGTTCTGGGCCGAGGAGTCCTTCTCGGCGGCCGCGCGGGTCCGGCGACTGCCACCCTCGCGCTTGGCCGGCGCCGCGGTCTTCGCCGCCGGCGCCCGAGTAGCACCATCAGCAGCACCGGCGACGGCCTCGTCGAGCGTCGGCTGCGTCGCCTTCGCCCGGCCACCACCGGTGGAGCCGCCCGTCTGGGCGGCCTTGATCGCCTCGATCAGCTGGCCCTTGCGCAGAGCGCCGGTGCCCTTGATGCCGAGCGTCCCTGCGAGCTGCTTGAGCTCGGGGAGCAGCATGCCCTCGAGGCCGCCTCCGGCCTTGCGACGACGCGTCGCGGTAGCGGCGTCGCCGGTAGGCGCGCTGGAGGCTTCTACAGTTTCTGTCACGTGAGGTCCTTCCCACACGGATTGTCGATGTTTCCGAAAGCACATCGACCAAGTTTCATCACCCACGACCGACAAAACGGGCACGCGGGCATCAAAGAGGCTCTCGTTCGATCTGAGTCCCCCCGGACATCTCCGGCGCAGGCGGCGCAAGGTCAAATCCACAGGGGGGTCGCCACACAACACAGGGTGCCGGGAGCACAGCCCGGATCGTGACGAGAGTTCACCGATCACCTGGAGGGGATCGGGTGAGTCGAGACTAGCACCACAACGGGTCGAACTGCTGCCTCAGGTGGATCAACGCGTGTCAGTTGTCCATCATTCCCGAGCGCGAAATCCGGATGGATCGATCTACCCCGCCTCGAGCGACCAGACCTGTACGCCGACTGGATCGATGCCCAGGTCGTACCGGGTCCAGCCGTCCGGCGCGGCCGGGGTGTGGTCCCTGGACCGGTCTGGGCCGCCCAGTACGAGCACGGTCGGACCCGCACCGCTGACGACGGCCGGCAAACCGCTGCCCCGAAGCTTGTGCATCAGCGCAAGACTCTCCGGCATCGCGGCCTCGCGATACTCCTGATGCAGTCGATCCTCGGTCGCCGTCAGCAGCAGTTCCGGCCGCCCGGTCAAGGCCGCGACCAGCAACGCGGCCCGGCCTGCGTTCGCGGCGGCATCACGATGCGGTACGGCGTCCGGCAGCAATCCGCGGGCCTGTTTCGTCAGCACGCGATGGTCGGGCACGTAGGCGAGCGCGACCACCGGCTCCTTCACGTCGAGCCGCACCGCCTTGCCCGTATCGCCTTCACTCCAAGCGATCGTGAACCCACCAAGGGCACAGGCCGCAACATTGTCGGGGTGCCCTTCGAGCTCCGTCGCGAGCGCGACCACCCGATCGCGATCGAGCTGTTCATCGGCCAATCCATAGGCCGCGGCCAGTCCGCCGACGATCGCCGCCGACGACGACCCGAGCCCACGACCATGCGGGATGCTGTTCTCGCACACCAGCGAGTAACCCGGTACGTCGGCCCCCAGCGCCTTCAGGCCGTACTGGACCGCTTGAACAACCAGATGGGACTCGTCGAGCGATACCTCACCCTCCCCCGCACCGACCACCTCGATGCGGACGCCGGATCCGCCCGGCGTCACGATCAGTTCGTCGTACAAGGTCAGTGCGAGGCCGAACGCGTCGAAGCCAGGACCGAGGTTCGCGCTGGTCGCGGGCACCCGGACCCGCACCTGGTCCGGCATCAGGCCAGCCCGGCGACGCGGGCGACGGCGTCGGTATCGGCGGGTGTGACCGGGGACTCATCCGCTTTCGCGTGGTCGAGCGCGGTGTCGATGTCCTTCAGGCCGTGGCCTGTGACGGTGATCACCACGGTCGAGCCACCGGGCAGCCAGCCCTGCGCCTTCGCGTGCAGGAGTCCGGCGACGCCCGCGGCCGAGGCGGGCTCGACGAAGACGCCTTCGCGCGCGGCGAGCTCGCCCTGTGCGGTCAGGATCTGTTCGTCGGTCACCATCTCGATCCGGCCGCCGGACTCGTCGCGAGCGTTCTCGGCGAGCGTCCAGGAGGCCGGGTTCCCCACGCGGATCGCGGTGGCGGCGGTGTCGGGCCTCTCGACGATCGCACCACGAACGATCGGAGCCGCGCCCTCGGCCTGGAATCCCCACATCTGCGGGGTTTTCGAGGCGAGCTTGTCCTTCGCGTACTCCTGGTATCCCTTCCAGTATGCCGCGATGTTGCCCGCGTTACCAACCGGGAGCAGGTGCAGATCGGGGGCGTCGCCGAGCGCGTCGCACACCTCGAACGCCGCGGTCTTCTGACCTTCCAGGCGGACCGGGTTGACCGAGTTCACCAGGGCGACCGGGTAGTGCTTGCCGAGCTCGCGGACGATCCGCAGGCAGTCGTCGAACCCGCCGTCGATCGAGACCAGCTTGGCGCCATGAACGACGGCCTGGGCCAGCTTCCCCTTCGCGATCCGGCCGGCCGGGATCAGCACGAGCGGGATCAGTCCGGCCCGAACGGCGTACGCCGCCGCCGATGCCGACGTGTTGCCGGTCGAGGCGCAGACGACGGCCTTGTCACCGGCCTGCGCGGCCAGCGAGATCGCGACCGTCATGCCGCGGTCCTTGAACGAGCCGGTCGGGTTGTTCCCCTCGACCTTGAGCCAGACCTCGCAGCCGGTCCGCTCGCTGAGCCACTGCGCGGCCACCAGCGGCGTACCGCCCTCGCCGAGCGTGACGACCGGGGTGTCGTTCGACACCGGCAACCGGTCCCGGTATTCCTCGATCACGCCACGCCATTGGTGGGGTCGCTGCTGACTCATCCCGATCTACCCGCCTTCTACCCGCATCACACTGCTGACTTCCCGGACGATGTCCATGCCGCGCAGGACCTCCACGGTGGTGGACAACGCAGCGTCGGTCGCGGTGTGGGTGACCACCACCAACTGAGCGTCACTGCCCCGGCCTTCCTGGCGCACGGTCTGGATCGACACGTCCTGCTCCGCGAAGGCCTGGGCCACCGCCGCCAGCACACCGGCCTTGTCGGCCACGTCCAGCGACACGTGGTAGCGGGTCATCGCGTCGCCCATCGGCCGCACGGCCCGCTGGGTGTACGACGACTCGCCGACCCCCGGCACGCCCTTGAGCCGGTTGCGCGCGGCGGACACCAGATCCCCGAGGACGGCACTGGCCGTCGGGGCACCGCCGGCACCACGACCATAGAACATCAGCTGGCCGGCTGCCTTACTTTCCACGAACACGGCGTTGTACGCGTCCCGAACACTGGCCAACGGGTGGGTGACCGGGATCATCGCCGGATACACCCGGGCGCTGACCGAGTCGGTCGCCTCGTCCAGCTCACAGATCGCCAGCGACTTCACCACGCAGCCCATCTCGCGGGCCGAGGCGATGTCGGTCGCGGTCACCTCGGTGATGCCCTCGCGGTGGACGTCGGCGATGGAAACCCTGGTGTGGAAGGCCAAACTCGCCAGCAGGGCGGCCTTCGCAGCCGCGTCGAACCCCTCGATGTCCGCAGTCGGGTCGGCTTCGGCGTACCCGAGTGCCTGGGCCTCTTCCAGCGACTCGTCGAACCCGGCGCCGGTGCTGTCCATCTTGTCGAGGATGTAGTTCGTGGTGCCGTTGACGATGCCCATCACCCGCATCACGTCGTCACCGGCCAGCGACTCCCGCAGCGGCCGCAGGATCGGGATCGCGCCGGCCACGGCGGCTTCGAAGTACAGGTCGCGCTCGTACTTCTCCGCGGCCGCGAACAGCGTCGGGCCGTCCTCGGCCAGCAGCGCCTTGTTCGCCGTGACGACGGAGGCTCCGTGCTCGAGCGCGGTCAGGATCAGCCCGCGGGCCGGCTCGAGTCCACCGATGACCTCGATCACGAGGTCCAGGTCGCCGCGTGAGACCAGGGCCTGCGCGTCGGTCGTGATCAGCGCGGGGTCGACGGCGATGTCGCGCTCGCGTCCGGCCCGTCGGACGGCGATGCCGGCGATCTCCAGCCGCGCACCCACTCGGGCCGCCAGATGGTCAGCCTGCTCGGTCAGGATCCGCACCACTTCGGTGCCGACCACACCACAACCGAGCAGGCCCACCTTGAGAGGTTTGTCGTTCATTCGGCCCCCATGTCGAGTGCGAGCAGGTCGTCTTCGGTCTCACGCCGTACGACGACGCGGGTGCGACCGTCCTTGACCGCGATCACCGGTGGCCGCGGGACGTGGTTGTAGTTGCTCGCCATCGACCGGCAGTACGCGCCTGTCCCCGGCACGGCGATGAGGTCACCCGGCCGCACATCCGACGGCACGAACTCGTCGCGTACGACGATGTCACCGGCCTCGCAGTGCTTGCCGACCACGCGGGCGAGCGTCGGCCCGGAATCGGAGTAGCGATTCGCCAGCGTGCAGGAGTAGTCGGCGTCGTAGAGCGCCGTACGGATGTTGTCGCTCATGCCACCGTCGACCGACACGTACGTGCGCGCGGCGCCCGCGTCGAGCTCGACCTCCTTGACCGTGCCGACCGAGTAGACCGTGCAGACGGCCGGTCCGACGATCGCGCGACCGGGCTCGATCGACACCTTCGGCACGTCGACGCCGAACGCGCGGCACTCGTGCTCGACGATCTTGCCCATCTCGGTCGCGAGCTGCGCGGGGTCGGACGGATCGTCCTGGGTCGTGTAGGCGATCCCGAACCCGCCACCCAGGTCGAGCTCGGGCATGTCGACGCCGAGCTCCTCGGAAACCCTTGCGTGCAAGGCGATCACGCGCTTGGCCGCGACCTCGAACCCGGACGAGTCGAAGATCTGCGACCCGATGTGCGAGTGCAGGCCGAGCAGCTCCAGCTCCGGCGCTTCGTTGACTCGGGCAACGGCTTCGAACGCGGCGCCGGAGGTGATCGAGAAGCCGAATTTCTGGTCCTCGTGCGCGGTCGCGATGTATTCGTGGGTGTGCGCCTCGACTCCGGCGGTGACCCGGATCATCACCGGTGCGACGACGTCGCGCTCACCGGCGAGCGCGATCAGCCGGGTGATCTCGTCCTGCGAGTCGACGATGATCCTGCCGACACCCGCCTCGAGTGCCCGGGCCAGCTCGGACTCGGACTTGTTGTTGCCATGAAAGCCGAGCCGCCGAGGGTCCGCGCCGGCGCGCAAAGCGACGGCCAGCTCTCCCCCGCTGCAGATGTCCAGGTTCAGGCCCTCTTCCAGCACCCAGCGGACAACCGTCGTACAAAGAAAAGCCTTGCCGGCGTAGTAGACGTCGAAGTCCTTGAAACCGTGCTTGAACGCGCGGGCCCGGGCGCGGAAGTCGTCCTCGTCCAGCACGTACGCCGGGCTGCCGTGCTCGGCGACCAGGTCACGGACGTCGACACCGCCGACCTCGAGGGCGCCTTCGCCGTTCTTCTTGGCGTTGGTCGACCAGAGCGAGGTGACCAGGTCGTTGGGATCGCGGGGCGCGCGCAGCCACGGCGGCGCCTTGTGGCCGATGTCGGCGTGCAGCGCGCCCGCCTCGTGGGCCCTCACATCCGCTCCGGTGCGGTGACGCCGAGCAGGTCCAGCCCGTTGGCGAGCACGGTCCGGGTCGCGGCGACCAGGGTCAGGCGAGCCTTGTGCACCGGCTCGACCTCCTCGTCGCCGCGCGGCAGCACGCGGCAGCTGTCGTAGAACTTGTGGAACGCGGCCGAGGTGTCCTCGAGGTAGCGCGCGACCCGGTGCGGCTCCCGCAACTCGGCCGAAGTGGCGACGATGCGCGGGAACTCGGCCAGCGCGCGGAGCAGGTCGCCCTCGCGCTCGTGGCTGAGCAGACCCGGGTCGAACTCGTCGAGCTTGATGCCGAGCTCATCGGCGTTCCGCAGGATCGAGGCGAGCCGGGCGTGCGCGTACTGGACGTAGTAGACCGGGTTCTCGCTGGCCTGGCGGGTCATCTCCTCGATGTCCAGCGTCAGCGGGGAGTCGGCCGGGTAGCGACACAGCGTGTAGCGCAGCGGGTCGACGCCGCCCTCCTCGACCAGCTCGGCGAGCGTGACGATCGTGCCGGCCCGCTTGGACAGCTTCATCTCCTCGCCGCCCTTGAGGATCTTCACCAGCTGGCCGATCAGAACCTCGATGTTGTACTGCGGATCGTCCCCGGCGCAGGCCGCGATGGCCTTCAGCCGGTTCACGTAACCGTGGTGGTCGGCGCCGAGCATGTAGACGCAGGTCTCGAAGCCACGGTCGCGCTTGTTCACGTAGTAGGCCGCATCGGAGGCGAAGTACGTCGGCTCGCCGTTCGAGCGGATCAGGACCCGGTCCTTGTCGTCGGTGAAGTCCGTCGTCCGCATCCAGAGCGCGTCGTCGGCCTCGTACAGATGACCCTGCTCGCGGAGCTTCTGGATCGCGTGGCCGACGCCGTCCTGCTCGTGCAGGCTGCGCTCCGAGAACCACACGTCGAACTTGGTCCGGAAATGCTCCAGCTGGGCCTGCTGCTCCTTGAGCTGACGCTCGTACCCGGCCTCGCGGAACGCGACGGCCTGCTCGTCGTCCGGCAACTCGGTGATGCCCGGCACCTCGGCGACGATCTGCTTGGCCAGGTCCAGGATGTACTCCCCGTGGTACCCGTCCTCGGGGATCGGCTCGCCGTTCGCCGCGGCCTTCAGGCTGGCGCCGAACTTGTCCATCTGGTTGCCGCGGTCGTTGATGTAGAACTCGCGGGTGACGCTGGCCCCGGCCGCGGACAGCACCCGGGCGAGCGCGTCGCCGACGGCAGCCCACCGGGTGTGACCCAGGTGCAGCGGGCCGGTCGGATTGGCCGAGATGAACTCGACGTTGATCGTGCGGCCCTGCAGGCTGTCGCTGGTGCCGTACGCCGGGCCCGCGTCGAGAATCGACTGGGCGATCTTGCCCTGGGCGTCGGCGGCGACCCGAAGGTTGATGAAACCGGGGCCGGCGATCTCGACGGCGGTGATCGCGTCGTCGTCCTGCAGCTTGGCGGCGAGCAGCTCGGCGAACTGGCGCGGATTCATCCCGGACCGCTTGCCGAGCTGCATGGCGACGTTGGTGGCGTAGTCCCCGTGCTCGGGGTTCTTGGGCCGCTCGACCTTCAGCTCGCGCGGCAGCCCGCCCTCGACGGTGATGGCGCCGTCGTCGGCGAGCGCGGCCAGGGCCTGCAGGATCTTCTCAGCGAGCTGTTCCGGAGTCACCGCCTCAGCCTAATGGCCGCAGGCCCGATGTCTTGACTCACCATCCACAGCCCGGTACACCCTCACTCCCACGGATTGACCAGCTGAACCCCGGTCCGGACGAAGTCCGCGATGTTCCTGGTCGCGAGTGGAGCTTGTTCTACCAGGCAGATCGCCGCGATCTGCGCATCCAAGGTGCCGATCGGCAGACCGGCCCGCCGCCGGTCGCGCATCACCACCGAATAGGCCGTCGCCGCCTCCGCCGTGAACGACAGGACCTCGTAGTCGACGACGGAGGAGGCGAAAGGGGCGTCCGCGGCCAGCCGCATCTGCGTGCGCCTGCGGCCACCCGGCATGCGCTCTATGCCGTCGAAGATCTCCGCAACGGTGACGGCCGTCGTCCGGAACTCCTCGCCCAGATTGTCGAGTATCCATTGCCAAACAGCCGGGTCCGGAGTCTCCTTCATGATCTCCGAGACGACATTGGTATCGAGCACGATCATCAGTCGAACTCGACCGGTGCACGATGTCCGCCGGTCCGCGGCGGGATGTCCAGTTCAACTCCACCGAGCGCCGCACAACGCTCGTGCAGGACCAGAAGCCAGTTCTCGGGCCCCTCCTCCTCGGCCACGGCATCGATGAGGATCGCTCTCACCTCAGCCTCCATCGAGCGACCGTGCTCGGCCGCGCGAACCCGCAGCCGGTGCTTCACATCGTCATCGAGACTTCGCACTGTGATTGCTGCCATCGCCGATCCTCCTCCGCCTTCGGTGCTAGCAGAAAGGGTAGCAGTGATTGCACTCTTCAGTGACGGACTGTGATGGCGAGGTTGCTGTTGCGGGTCAGCGGGGTGTTCCAGGGGGCTGGTTTGCCGTCGATGGTGACGGTGAGCGCGTGACAGGCGTCGGCCAGGCACTTGGCGTCGTACCGGACTCCCCAGAGAGTGAAGAACTGCGGAAGGGTCGGGCGCTCGGCGGTGGTCTTGGATTCGACCCAGACCAGGCCGTCGGTGGTGTGGGTGTGGACCGCGGCCTGCTCCGCGCGGAGGCGATCGATGCCCACCCCAGCCGGGACCTCGACGGGCTTGCCGTCGACCGTGACGGAGATGGTCAGTGTGTACGGCGAGGGCCCGGAGAAGTCGAGCGGGAGCCGTTCGAAACCGGCCTTGTCGATGTACGAGACGGCGTCGCGGGGTGCGTCCCACGGTGGCGGGCCGCTCCGGAGTTCGGCCGCGGCCGGCGGCGCGGGGCCTACCTGACAAGCGCTGGTGCCGAGGAACAGCGCGGCGAAGGTTGCCGCCACGCCCGCCCGGCGCCACCTGCCTGCTCTCATGAACAGTCAGGTTGCCATGCCGGGCAGCGTGCGGGATGCGAGGGGCCAGCTGATCGGGTCAGTCCTCGGAAGGCATCAGGACCCAGAGCACGATGTAGATCAGGAACTGCGGGCCGGGCAGCAGACAGCTGATGACGAAGATGGCGCGCATCGTGTTCGGCGTCGTACCGAACCGGCGGGCGAGCCCGGCGCAGACACCGCCGATCCAGCGACCGTTGGACGGGCGGACCAGTGAGCTAGCCATGAGAGCACTTTCCTTTCGCAGACGGGCTTACGTCCACTATGACGCCGGTTCCGCCACAGTCGATCCCGCCGCGCCCCTCTTCCAGGGTCGACTCAGGGTGCCCCTACGACGAAAGTCGGTGACCCCTCCGGGTCAGGTGGACCGAATCGTGGCCGTGGGCAACGATTCGGTCCACTGCGGAGGTTCTTCGGGATCAGCGCTGGAAGCGGTAGGTCTTGCTGTCGATGGCGATGCAGGCACCCGGAGACAGGATGACGACGCGGAGCGTGCCGTCGTTCTCGAAGTAGTCGATACCCTCCACCTCGAACTCACCGGAGCAGCCGCTCTGCAGCGGCAACTGACCGAGTGAGGTCACGTGCCCGTTGACATCGCCGGAGCCGACCGGCGCGGACAGATCCACCTGCAGCAACGGCTTCGTCGTACCGAAGAGCGTCCCGGCCGGGTCGTCGGACGAGCAGAGCAACTGGGTCGCGGTGACGAAGTCACAACCCTGTACGTCGCGGACCTGGTGGTCGAGGCGGACCGACGAAGCCAGCGGCAGGTTCTTGGACGGATCCGTCGCGGCGACACCCGGCATCGGGAAGACCAGCAGGCGGTCCATCGTTCCCCACTCGCCGTTGACCATCCAGCGAGTGTCGGGCGACACGGCCGACCAGCTGTTGTTGTTGGCCTCCGACGACTCGAGGGCGTGGGTGTAGTTGGCCCAGGTGCCGGACGGCGACTGCACCCGGAAGAGCTTCCCGCCACGGTCATCGCGCTGGTAGGGCTCGACGTACCAGCCCTGCGCGGCCCCCGGATCGCCGACGTGGTTCCAGCCCTTGAGCAACAGATCGAGCGGAATGGTCGTCGTACCGGTGTAGCGGTACTGCGTTGTCGCACCACGAGTGACCGTGGCCAGTCCTTGACCTTCATCCAGCGGACGGGCGTTGTCCGACCCGACGATTCTCCATCCAGTGACGGCTTGGGCCTGAGCCGGCGCAAGCAGGGCGGCGAGCACTACGACGAGAGCAATCCCCAGTTTTCGCATGGCCTCGTTCTACCCTGCCCAGGTGTCGCCCAATTCGGGATCAAGCGAACTTTCCTGCTACTGTTCTGCAAGTTCCTGAGCCCCCGTAGCTCAGGGGATAGAGCACCGCCCTCCGGAGGCGGGTGCGCAGGTTCGAATCCTGCCGGGGGCGCGACCGATCTGGCCGATCCTTGTTCGCGGAGAGCGCGAACGTTGGATCGGTCGCCGTGTTTCTGGGGGGTGCAACCCCCCAGACCCCCGCCCGGCGGGGCTTCGCCCCCCGGACCCCCCGGGTCTGTGGTTGCTCGGGTGCCTTCCGGTTCCGGCCTTGGTTGGTGTGGTGCTTCCAGTTTCGGCTGTGGTTGCTGTAGTTGTGTGGTGCTTTCGGTTCTGGCTGTGGTTGCTACGGGGTTTGGGTGAAGGCGTCGCGGAGGAGCGACAGGGCTTTTGTGCATTCTTCATTGAGGGGGGTGTGCTGGCCGGACTGGAGCCAGAAGACTGTGGCTACGCGCATGGCGTCGGTTACGGCGTGGGTTAGGACGTGGGCGCGGAGTTCGGTGTCGTGGGTTCTGGGGTGGCCTGTTAGGAGTGCTTCTACAAAGTGTTCTTGGCCGCCGCGCCATACCAGCTGGAAGAGGCGCGCCTGGAGGGCAGGGACGGCTTGGACCAGGCGATAGGCGCGCATCGTGCGGGCCGGGTCGCCGGCGGTCAGGCCGGCGAGCATGGCTCGGGCCACGAAGTCCACGTCCGTCTCGTCCGGGTGACGCTCGGCCAGTGCCTGTCGGGTCGCGTCGGCGGCATTCGGACCGCCGAGGAGCACGTCCTCCTTCGCCGGGAAGTAGCGGTAGAACGTTCGCGGTGAGACGTCGGCGGCCGCCGCGATGTCGTCGACCAGCACCGCGTCGTACCCCTTCGACTCGAACAGCCGCAGCGCGGCGTCGATGATCGCATCCTCGGTTCGCCTCTTCTTGCGCGTCCGCAGGCCGTCCTCGGGATCACTGGTCACACCGATCAGGCTAAACCACACCCGACAGAACTGCCGAACGGCAGGATTGCCAAGTGGCAGATCTGCCACTACACTCGTTCACGGTCGTCCGGACGCCCACCTGCCCGAAGCATCCACGCACCCGCACGCAGGAGGAAGTACGCCGTGAACCGCGAAGACACCATGAATCAGTACTGGCGGGCCTACAGCCGCCACGACCTCGAAGCCGTCCTCGCCTACATGTCCGAGGACGTCGTCATCCAGTTCCCGACGAGCGCACAGCCGAGCCGGGGCAAACAACACATCCGGCCGGTCTGGTCGATGCTGTTCAGCACGATCATCCCGGACGTCCGCCAAGAGGTCGTGCACACCGTGATCCACGGCGACACGGCCGCCTGCGAGTTCGTCGAGACCGGCACACTCCACCTTCCGCCCGGCGTGACCGAGTCGGCAGGCGGCCGGCCCTACACGATGGAGATGGCCTCGTTCTTCCATTTCGACAGCACCGGCCTGATCGACCGAATCCGTTCGTACTGGGACACCGGGAGCTTCGCCGAACAGATCGGGATCGACATCAGCGTCATCCGCTCCCTGCAGTCACGCGCACACCTGACCGCCTGACCGCCTGAGGCCTCGCCGCCAGCGACTCCTACCGACCACCTGCCGCTAGCTGGTCGGTAGGTAGGTGGCTTTCAGGCCCGTGAGGATTACCTGGAGGCCCGCCTCGAAGGCTTGGTCTGTTCTCGATTCGAACAGATGGGGGCCGGCTTGGGTGGTCAGTGGGTAGCGGGTGCTGGTGGTGAGGGGGGTCGATGTGTAGGGATTCTCGCCTTTGTAGTCGGCGCCGGTTCTTGCTTGTTCTTCGATGGTGAAGCCGATGGTGTAGTGGTAGACGACCGGGAAGCCTCGGGCCGCGTCCTCGAGGGTGAAGCCGGCGTCGACGAGGGTGGCGAGGGTCAGCTCCACGGATCTGGGGAGGTCCGACTCGTCCATGTAGCTGCCGGCGAAGACTCTGGCGCCGTCTCGGTAGGTCAGCATCATCTGGCGCAGGGCACGGGCGCGGCCGGTGAGCCACTCGGTCCAGTCGATGCCTTTGCGCGGCGCTTCGAGACCGTCGTTGACTTCGTGAGACATGACCGCGGCCATCGCGTCCAGTAGCTCCTGCTTGTTCTTCAGGTGCCAGTAGAGGGCGGGCGCCTGCACGCCCAACTCATTCGCGAGCAGGCGCATGGTCAGGCCGTCCAGGCCGACCTCGTTGAGCAGACCGAGGGCAGCCTTCGCGATGACCTCGCGAGTGAGCTTCATGCTTGACACCTTAACACCGTTATGGGCATCCTTAACATCGTTAAAGCTTAACAACGTTAAGGAGACTCTGATGGAGACCACGAGCGTTCTGATCGCCGGTGCCGGGCCGACCGGACTGATGCTGGCGTGCGAGCTGCGGCTGGCCGGCGTCGACGTACGGGTTATTGATCGGCTCGACCGGCGTGGTGATGAATCGCGGGCCGGTGGCATGCACCCGCGCAGCCTCGAAGTGCTGGATCAGCGCGGGATGCTCGCGCCGTTCCTGGCCCAGGGGAAGCCGTTGCAGGCCGGGCACTTCTCCGGGATCGGGCTGGACTTCAGCGGCTTCGCGACCCGGTTCCCGTATTCGCTGGTGCTGCTCCAGGCCCGGGTCGAGCGGTTGCTCGAGGAACGCCTGGTCGAGCTGGGCGGCCGGGTCGAGTGGTCGGCGGAGATCACGGGAGTAGAGCAGGACGAGGACGGTGTCGCCGTACGGATCAATGACGCACAGGAGATTCGTGCCGACTACCTGGTCGGAGCCGACGGCGGCCGGAGCGCGGTGCGCAAGCTGGCGGGCATCGGCTTCTCCGGTACGGCGGCAACCTTGACGACGCTGCTCGGCGACGTCGAGTTGCGCGAACCACCGACCGAGGCGTTCTTCCAGGTTCGTACCGAGAACGGAAGCTTCTCCGTGCTCAGCTTCGAGCCGGGCTGGTACCGGGTGATGGTCCAGGAGTACCACGTGATCCTGGATCGGCACGCGGAGGTCAGCCTGGAGCAGGTGCGGACGGCCCTGATCCGCGTGGCCGGCACCGACTTCGGCCTGCACAGCCCGCGCTGGCTCTCCCACTTCGGCGACGCTGCGCGGCTCGCGGACCAGTACCGGAGCGGCCGCGTGCTGCTGGCCGGGGACGCAGCGCACATCCACTTCCCGGCCGGCGGGCAGGGCATGAACACGGGTCTGCAAGATGCGGTCAACCTCGGCTGGAAACTCGCCCTGGTCGCCACCGGCCGAGCGCCGGAATCGCTGCTCGACAGCTACGAGACCGAACGCCGCCCGGTCGCCGACCGCGTCCTCCGCAACACCCGCGCACAGACGTTCCTGGGTCGACCAGGTCCGCACGCCGACGCTCTCCGCGAGACCGTCACCGCGTTGATCGGGACCGAGGCCGGCAACGACACCATCGGCACGATGATCTCCGCGCTCGACCTCAAGTACCCGGTCGGTGACGAGCACCCGCTCCTCGGCCGGCGCGTCCCCGACCTCGATCTCAAGACCGCCGACGGCGCCGTCCGCCTGTACGAACTCCTGCACGCCGGCCGCCCGATCCTGCTCGACTTCGACGGCACCCGCCGTACGGCGCTCGACGGCTGGACCGACCGTGTCGACCGCGTCGAAGCCATCCTGCCGACCGAGCGCTGGGCGGTCCCGGCCGTCGGCGACATCCCCGCCTCCGCGGCGCTCCTCATCCGGCCCGACGGTCACGTCGCCTGGCTCCCCGAGTCAGCTGTTGACCTGCAGACTGCCCTCGCCACGTGGTTCGGGCCGAAGAGCTAGGCGGTGCGGTCCTCGCTCGGGGTCCGGCCGAAGGCCTGGTGGTAGGTGCGGGTGAAGTGGGCCGGGCTGGTGTAGCCGACCTGGTACGCGACCTCGGCCGCCGTCATCGACTGCGTGCGAAGCAGGACCCGGGCCTCCTGCAGGCGGATCTGCTTCTGGAACTGGATCGGCGTCATCGAGGTCGCGGCCCGGAAATGCCGGTGGAAGGTCGACGGGCTCATCCCGGCCAGGTCCGCCAAGTCGGCCACGAGCAACGGTTCGTCGTGGTGACTGCGGATCCAGCGGATGGCCCGGGAGATGTGGGCGAGCATGCCGTCGGCCAGACCGACCTGCCGGACCAAGGCGCCGTGGTCTCCGGTGAGCAGGCGCCACAGGATCTCCCGCCGGATCCCCGGCGCCAGCACCCGGACGTCGTCGGGGTGGTCGGCAATGCGCAGCAGTCGTACGACGGGGTCCAGCAGCTCAGGTGTTGCGTCACTCACGACCAGACCGGCGTACCGCGGCGGCTGCTCCGGCACCTCGAGCAGTAAGGCCGCGATCTCGAGCGGGTCGAGGCGTAGGCCGACCACGGCGAACGGCTCGTCCGGGCTTGCCTTCAGGGCTTGCCCGATCACCGGAAGATCCAGGGTGGTGACGAGGAACTGCCCGGCGCGGTACTCGTAGGCGACGCCGTTGAGCATGGTCCGCTTGACACCCGACGCGACCAGGGCGACCGACGGCTCGGTGATTCCGCCGGCCGGATCGGTCGGCTTGTCGCGCCGGCTCACCCGGACCCCGTCGAGCAGCTCAACGGCGTACCCGCGTTGTCCGGTCGTGTACCGGATGATCAGATCCAGGAGTTCGTCGAGCAGATCCACTTCTCCAGTGGAGCACAGAACGCGGCAGGATCGCGCAAGCCGGCGCCAGCATCACGCTCACGCTCCGTGTCCGCACGATGGTCTGATGAAGAGGTCAGTACATCGTGAGAGAGGCACCACCCGTGAAACGCAGAATCCTCGGCGGCACCGGAATCTCGGTCAGCGACGTCGCGCTCGGCGCGATGATGTTCGGCGCGATGGGCAACCCGGATCATGAGGACTCGGTCCGGATCATCCACAGCGCCCTGGATGCCGGCATCAACCTGATCGACACCGCGGACGTCTACTCGGCCGGGGAGTCCGAAGAGATCGTCGGTACGGCGATCCGCGGCCGGCGCGACGAGGTCGTGCTGGCGAGCAAGTTCGGCATGCCGATGGGCCAGGATCCGAACCAGCGCGGCGCGTCCCGCCGCTGGATCAACCAAGCGGTCGAGAACAGCCTGCGCCGGCTCGGCACCGATCACCTCGACCTGTTCCAACTGCATCGGCCGGACCACGACACCGAGACCGCTGAGACGCTGTCGGCGCTGTCGGATCTGGTTCAGGCGGGCAAGATCCGCGCGTTCGGTTCGTCGATGTTCCCGGCCGAGCTGATCGTCGAGGCGCAGTGGACCGCGGAACGGCGGAACACGCAGCGCTTCCTGACCGAGCAGTGCATGTACTCGATCCTGACCCGGCGGCCGGAGGCGTCCGTCTTCCCGGTGACCCAGCGGTACAACCTCGGCGTACTGACGTTCAGCCCGCTGAACAGTGGTTGGCTGTCCGGCCGAACGAATGTGTCGTCGAGCCACCGCGCCACGATGCGGCCGTCGAGTCACGACCCCTCGAGCCCGACCGGTCAGGCCAAGGCTGCGGCCGTGGCGAAGCTCGCCGCGCTGGCCGACGAGGCCGGGATGACGCTGCCGCACTTGGCCGTCGCCTTCGTCCGGGCGCATCCGGCGGTCACCTCGGCTCTGATCGGCCCGCGCACCCAGGACCAACTCGACAGCCTGCTCCCCGCCGCCGAGCTCGACCTGACCGACGACATCCTCGACCGCATCGACGAGATCGTCCCGCCCGGCACCGAGCTGGACCCGGCCGACAACTACGCCACCACTCCCCCGGCCATCGAACACCCCCACCTGCGCCGCCGCGGAGCGAGCTAGACGTCCGGCAGGGCGATCACCGAGACGACGACGCGGTCCTTGTCGGGTTGTTCTTGGAGGTGGGGGGCGAAGAGGGCGTTGATGCCCTGGCGGATGGTGTCGAGGTCCTCGGCATCGACGTACATCGCTAGTTGGCTGTAGCCGAGCTGGCCGATGCGGGGGTAGAACTCGCCACTCTCGACGAGGCGGTCGAAGTCGGCGGCGAGGCGGGTCAGGATCAGCAGGAACGCCTGGCGATGCTGCTCCGGGGTCATCGCGCGGGCCTCGGCCTCGTCGATGTGGCCCTTGGACTGGTCCAGCGTGAGGGTGCGCTCGATGGTGCCGCGGACGCGGCGTTCGCGGACCACGGTGAGGAGGCCGGCATCGATCAGTACGGCGACGTGCCGGTACAGGCTCGTGGTCGGGACATCGGGCAGGTCGCGCTTGAGCTCGGTCGTGGTCAGCTCGCGGCCGAGCAACCGCTGCGTGATCCGCCACCGGATCGGATGCAGCAACAGGTCCGAGACCGGCGTCGGCGATTCAGCCATCAGGGTTGCTCCATCAGGGTTGCTCCGTCAGGGTCATTTCAGGGTCCCCATTACTTCCAATCTTGGTAATAATAGCGGCAACGGAAGCATTTCCCTTTCGCCCTGAGGAGAAGTTGCTGTGCCTGTCACCCGTCGTTCCATCCTCGCCGCCGCGGCTGCCGCCGTACCGGCCGCCGCTCTCACCCTCCCCGCGTCCGCCGGCCCGATCCCGGCGACTCGCCGCGAGCCGGCCTCGGTCGGCCGGTTGGCGGACAAGATCGAGGCCGCGATGGACAAGTACGCGATCCCCGGCGTCGGTCTCGGCCTGTGGTACCGCGGCCGCGAGTACGTCCGCGGCTTCGGCATCACCAGCGTCGACAAGCCCTCGCCGGTCACCGCCGACACCGTGTTCTGGATCGGCTCGACCACCAAGACCTTCACCGCCACCGTCATCATGCGCCTGGTCGAGCGCGGCCGGATCAGCCTGGACCGGCCGGTCCGTGCGTACCTGCCGGACTTCCAGACCGCGGACCCGACGGTTGCGGCGCGCGTCACCGTGCGGCAGTTGCTGAAGCACACCGCCGGCTGGCAGGGGGACTACTTCGAGGACACCGGCAATGGCGACGACGCACTGGCCCGGTACGTCGCGGGCATGACGAAGGTCCCGCAGTTGACTCCGCTCGGCAAGGTGTTCTCGTACAACAACGCCTCCATCGGCGTTGCGGGACGGATCATCGAGGTCGTCACCGGCAAGCCGTACGAGGTCGCCGCCCGCGAACTGCTCGTCGATCCGCTCGGCCTCGACCACAGCCGGTACTTCGCGAACGAGCTCGGCGGATTCAGCGTCGCCGCGTCACACAACATCGTCGACGGGAAGCCGGTCGTCGAGCCGTCGTTCGAGCAGATGCCACGCGCCCTGCACGCGATCGGCGGCCTGCGCTCGACCGCTCGCGATCAACTCCGGTACGCGCGGTATCACCTCGGACACCCGGGTTTCCCACACCTGCTGAGCGATCGCTCTCGGGTCGCATTGCAGTCCAACCCCGGGCCGGGCGGCACGCTCTTCGTCGAGCTGACCGGCGTGGGCCTCTCCTGGATGCTGCGACCGACCGCCGAGGGCGTGACGATCGTGCAGCACGGCGGCGACTGGTCGGGGCAGCACTCCGGCTTCATGATGGTCCCGCAGCGGGACTTCGCGATCACGGTGCTCACGAACTCCGAGAGCGGTCCCCTGCTGGTGGCCGACCTGTTCGGCGACGACTGGGCCCTGCGGGAGTTCGCCGGCGTGAGCAACCTGCCCGCCGTACCGAGGCAACTGCCGGCGCGGAAGCTGGCGAAGTACACCGGCACCTACGTGTCCCACGCGATCGGATTCGACGGCAGCACGGAAGAGCTCGGCCTGGACCTGACCGCCGATGACGGCGAACTCGTCGCGAGCCTGGGCGGCCAGGTAGCCCTCCGCCTCCCCTTCTACCGCAAGGACTACGTCCTGGCCCTGGACCCGACCGGCCAACCCACCCACAGCCGAGCCAACTTCCTCACCTCCCCCGACGGCGAGGTCGAATGGTTCCGCTACGGCGGCCGCCTCTTCCGCCCTCACCCCACCGGCACCCCCACAACCGCATCCAACCCAGCCAACCTCAAACACCCCCGCCTGCTCTGAACCGGTCGGCGGCAGCGCCGGAGAGGTGGGTTGGGGGGAGGGAGCGGTTGCAGAGGACGAGGAGGAGGTCTTGGGCGGTGCCGGTGAGGGGGGTGCCGGTGCCGTGGGTCCAGTCGAGGTCGGTTGCGCGGAGTTGGATGCCGGTCAGGTCGACGCCGAAGTACTTGATGGCGCGGGGGCTCGACGTGGCCAGGATGATGCGTAGGCGGTCGAGCGGGACCTGGCGATTGATGCCTAGGGCAACGGTGATGTCCAGGCCGTGGATGACGTCGTGGGACAGCGCGCCTTCGTAGCCGCCGCCTGGTGGTTTCCAGGGGTGGTGGAGGTTGTCGCGGACACTGGCGATCAGGTCGGCCGAGGTGAGAGTGGCCGCGTCACGGCGGGCGACGCGGTCGGCGAAGCGGTCGAAGTTCCCGCGGGCCTTCACCATCCCGGCCAGGAACTGGGGAGTTGAGTAGCGGTAGGCCATGGTGACGTGGGCAACCACCTCTCGCACCCGCCAGCCCGCGCACAGGGTGGGCTTGTCCCAGTCGTCCTCGGACAGACCGGTCAGTACGTCGGCGAGGTCAGCCCGCTCACCTGCCACGGCAGCTTTGATATCCGTCATACCCACCGACGAACGGATCCGGCCGGGACAGACACCTCTACCGCGAGACTTCGGCGAGCCGTTTCAGCAGATAGAGGCGGTCCGGCTCGGTGGGAGCCAGCGCGAGGGCTTCTTCGTAGGCGGCACGTGCTTCGGGGTGGCGGCCCAGACGGCGGAGGAAGTCGGCTCGGGTTGCGGGGAGGAGGTGGTAGCCGGCCAACGCACCTGCCGCGAGGTCGTCGACCAGGCGTAGGCCGACCGCGGGACCGTCGGCCATACCGATCGCCACAGCTCGGTTGAGGGCCACGACCGGCGTCTGCTTGAGCTGCGCGTACAGGGCGGCGATTTGAGGCCAGTCTGTGTCGGCCGCGGTGCGTGCGGTGGCGTGGCAGGCGGCTATGGCGGCCTGGATTTGGTACGGGCCTGGTGTGCGGCGGCTGAGCGTCGCGTCCAGCAGATCCACAGCCTCGGTCATCAGTGTGTGGTTCCACCTCGTGCGGTCCTGGTCCTCCAGGGTGACCAGCACACCGTCCGCGGTTAGACGGGTGTCGCGACGTGAGTCGTGCAGAAGCATCAACGCGAGCAGTCCCGCGGCCTCGGGCTCGTCCGGCATCAGTTGCACGAGCAGTCTGGCCAGTCGGATCGCCTCAGCGCTCAGACTGGTCCGAACCAGGTCCGAGTAGCCCTGGTTGAACAACAGATAGAGGACTGCCAGTACGGCGGGAGTCCGCTCGGGCAGGAGGTGTGCGGGCGGGACGCGGTACGGGATGCCGGCGTACTGGATCTTCTGCTTGGCTCTGGTCAGTCGCTTGGACATGGTCGTTTCCGGGACCAGGAAGGCCCGCGCGATCTCCGCCGTACTCAGTCCGGCCAGTGTCCGCAAGGTGAGCGCCACCCGGGCTTCCATCGCCAGTGCGGGGTGGCAGCAGGTGAACATCAACCGCAGGCGGTCATCGGGTACGTCGTACGCCGGATCGGTCGGTGTGGTTATCGCCGCCACCTCCTGGAGCTTGGCCGCGCCGACGGCCTCACGCCGCAGCCAGTCGATCGCACGGTTCCGTGCGGTGGTGGTCAGCCAGGCACCTGGCTTGTCCGGTACGCCGTCCCGCGGCCAACGCTCCAACGCGGCCGCGAACGCCTCCTGCGCGGACTCCTCCGCCAACTCCCAGTCACCGGTCACCCGAATCAGCGTGGCGACGACCTGCCCCCACTCCTGCCGGAAGATCTCCTCGAAGGTCAAAGCACCGGACGGATCTCGATCGTGCCGTAGCCGGCCGCAGGATGCTTGGCCGCGATCTCGATCGCCTCGTCGAGGTCAGCGCAGTTGATCAGCACGAATCCGCCGATCTGCTCCTTCGTCTCGGCGAACGGCCCGTCCGTGAGCAGAAGCTCGTCATCACGTACCCGCACGGTCGTCGCCTCCCCCGGTGGCCTCAACCCGACACCACCCTCGACCACACCGCGCTCCTCCATCTCCTCCGACCAGCCCCCACACCCGTCGTTCGCATGCGACTCGTCCCCACAAATCATCAGCAGGTACTTCACCAGAACTCCCTTCCGTCACCCACCGACGAACAACCCCGCCGGAAACAGACACCTGCACCGTAATCGGTCTTTGGCAATCCGTCTGATGCCTTTGCGTCACTCTGGGGTCCTACACTGCGGAGGTTGGCTCCGGTGGCGTCCGTGGGAGGACCTCAATGCCTGACCGTACCCAGACCATCGCCTATCCGGCGCCCGGATCGCGTCCGTCGCGACGCGATCTGGAGCCGCTGGCGCCGCACGTGATCGTGCTGTTCGGCGCGACCGGCGACCTGGCCAAGCGCAAGCTGCTGCCGGGGCTTGCCTACCTGCAGCAGTCCCGGTTCGCTCCCGACGTACGCATCATCGGGTCGGCGACCGAGGACCTGACCTCGGAGGAGTTCCGGGACCGGGCGCGGGAGGCGATCGAGACCTTCGGCACGCACCACGTCTCCGACGAGGACTGGGCGACGTTCGCGGACCGGCTCGAGTACGTGCCGGTGGGCGCCGGCCCGGAGGCGTTGGCCGCGGCGGTGAAGAAGGCCGAGGAGCTGCTCGGCCCGGACGCGCGCCGGCTGCACTACCTGTCGGTGCCCCCGAAGGCGGCCCAGTCGGTGATCGCGATGCTGCGCGACGCCGGCCTGGTCGACCGGGCCCGGGTCGTGATGGAGAAGCCGTTCGGCGACGACCTGGCCAGCGCGATCAAGCTGAACGACTTCGTCCACGAGACCTTCGACGAGTCGCAGGTGTTCCGGATCGACCACTTCCTCGGCAAGGAAGCGGCGCTGAACATCCTCGCGTTCCGGTTCGCGAACGGCCTGTTCGAGCCGATCTGGAACCGCAACTTCATCGACCACGTGCAGATCGACATCCCCGAAGAGCTCGGCCTGGACCAGCGCGCCACCTTCTACGAGCCGACCGGCGCGTTCAAGGACATGGTCGTCACGCACCTGATGCAGGTGATGTCGTTCGTCGCGATGGAGCCGCCGACCGCCCTGGAGCCGCGGGCGATCTCGGAGGAGAAGAACAAGGTCTTCCGCTCGATGCTGCCGATCAACCCCGAGGACGTGGTCCGAGGCCAGTACGCCGGGTACCGGCAGGAGAAGGGGGTCGCGCCGGACTCCGACACCGAGACCTTCATCGCGCTGAAGGTGGAGATCGACAACTGGCGCTGGGCCGGCGTACCGATCTACCTGCGGACCGGCAAGAAGATGGCCGAAGGCCAGCGGATCATCTCGATCGCCTTCAAGGAGGCGCCGAAGACGATGTTCCCGACCGGCTCCGGCGTCGGCTCGGAGGGACCGGACCACCTGACCTTCGACCTGGCCGACTCGTCCCGGGTCTCACTGTCGTTCTACGGCAAGCGGCCCGGCCCGGGGATGCGGCTGGAGAAGCTGTCGATGCAGTTCTCCACCCAGGAGACCGACAACGCCGCCGACGTACTGGAGGCGTACGAGCGGTTGATCCTGGACGCGATGCGTGGCGACCACACGCTGTTCACCACCGCCGAGGGCATCGAGTCGCTGTGGGAGCGGTCGGCGCCGCTGCTGGAGTACCCGCCGCCCGCCAAGACCTACCAGCCCGGCACCTGGGGTCCGAACGCGATCCACCAGCTGATCGCCCCGCGGGCCTGGCGCCTCCCGTTCGAACGCGAGTGGCGCGAGGCCAAACCGGACGGCAAGGAGTAGCTGTCACCGCCTGGCCTAGGCTGCTGCGCATGCGGGAGATTGTGGTGATCGGGGTCGGGGCGGGCGATCCGGAGCAGGTGACGATGCAGGCCGTGTCGGCGCTGAACCGGGTCGACGTGTTCTTCGTGCTGGACAAGGGCGAGGTCAAGCAGGAGCTCGTCGACCTCCGCTCGGAGATCCTGCGGCGGTATGCGACCACGCGCGAGTACCGCATCGTCGTCGGGCGCGACCCCGAGCGGGACAGGACTACTTCGGCGTACGTCGAAGCCGTCGACGACTGGCGGCACCGGCGGGCCGATATCATCGCCGAGCTGATCGCGTCGGAGCTCGGAGAGGATCAGGTCGGTGCGTTCCTGGTGTGGGGCGACCCTTCGCTGTATGACAGCACGCTGGCGATCCTGGACGACATCCAGGCCCGCGGCGCGGTGACCTTCGAGGTCGAGGTGATTCCAGGGATCAGCAGCGTGTCCACGCTGGCCGCACGGCATCGCGTCGGGCTGAACCAGGTCGGTCGCCCGATCCAGATCACCACGGGCCGCCGGCTGGCGAAGGGGTGGCCGGACGACGTCGACGACGTGGTGGTGATGCTGGACGCGCAGACGGCGTTCACCGAGCACCTCGACCAGGACGCGGACATCTACTGGGGCGCGTACCTCGGCACACCGGACGAGATCCTGATCTCCGGGCCGCTGCGGGAGGTCGCGGCCGAGATCGAGAAGGTTCGTGCGGAGGCTCGCGATCGCAAGGGCTGGATCATGGACACCTACCTGCTGCGCCGACTGTCGAAGGACTGAGCCGGCCGGGCAAGCGTCCAGGAATCTGTCGACACGACGTAACAGATTCGCGTGCTGTCTCAGGTCGGTGACAAGATTGTCGCCATGGCTGACACTCTCCTCGATCGAGCGATCTACTCGTACCCGGACGTAGATCGCCTTGTCGGCCTCTACTCAGGAACTGCGCGGCGCTGGCTGGAAGGGTACGAGCGGGGCGGCCGGTTCTACGACCCGGTACTGCGTACCGAACCGACCGGCGGGGACGAGGTGACCTGGGGTGAGATGGTCGAGGCGAGGCTCCTCGCGGAGCTCCGCAGCCGTAATGTGCCGGTGCAGCGCCTTCGCCCGGCGATCCTCCGGCTTCGCAAGGAGTTTGGACGGTACCCACTCGCACATGCCCGCCCGTTCCTCGACGTCGAAGGCCGCGAACTGGTGAGGATCGTCCAGGAGCAGGTCGGGCTCGAGGGGCCACTGCAGCTCGTCGTGATCCGCAACGGTCAGCTTGTGCTCGCCGAGTCCGCGGCGCGGTTCAGCACGGCAGTCGAGTACATCGGTGACATTGCCGGGCAGCTGACGCCCGATCCTCGTACTCCCGACGTACTCATGGATCCACAACGGTCCTTCGGCCAGCCATCTGTCCGGAACGTACGCACCGAATCCCTCGCCGAGGACTTCCGGGCAGGTACGCCGCGAGACGAGCTTGCCGAATTCTACGATCTCAGCCCAGAGCAGATCGACGGCGCCATCCGGTTCGAGCTGATCGCCGGTCGCGCCGCCTGATGACGGCAGCTCGCGGACTGGTGTATTTCACCGACGAGAACAGTCTGGGTCTCGGCAAGCTCCTCCGTCGTAGTGGTCGCGACGATGTGGTCTATCCGGGACACGAGGAGCTTGCGGAGGTGCCACTCGGCACGCTCGACGTTGACTGGATGCCCGTTGTCGGCCGATACAACCTCGTCGTTCTGACGCGAGACCGGCGGATCCGCACGAGACCAGCCGAACTGCGTGCGTACACGGAGCACGCATGCGGCGCGAGTTGCGAGTAGACCAAAGTCTTAGTGCTTCTGGCCGCTGGACCGAAGTCACGGATGCGTCCGCTGGCTGAAGCTGCCGATATGACGAAGAAGAAGAGGCTCTTGGCAGCAATCGCGATCGTCTTGGTGCCGATAGGTGTGTCGGTAGCTCTGGCCGGCCCCAGTGACGCGACCGACCAGAATGTCGTTCGGACAGACAACGGGCTGGTCTCGAGTCGGTCGGTCGGGGACACGCGGGTCTTCGACGGGATTCCGTACGCCGCTCCCCCGGTCGGCTCGTTGCGGTGGAAGGCACCGCAGCCCGCCAAGCCGTGGGACGGCGTCCGCGAGTCGAAGCTCGCCAGTGCGTGTCCACAGCAGGCCAACTCGGAGGTTCCGAACGGCACCGCGAACGAGGACTGCCTCTATGTGAACGTCACGACGCCGGCAGCCAAGTCGGCCAAACCGCGCGCTGTGGTGGTGTGGATCCCGGGTGGCGGGTTCTTCATGGGCACGGGCAACAGCTATGGCTCGTCCCGGCTGGCATCCCAGGGTGACGTGGTCGTTGTCACGGTCAACTATCGGCTCGGGATCTTCGGATTCTTCGGGTATCCGGGCCTGCCGGGCTCCGGCACGTTCGGTCTGCAGGACCAGCAGGCCGCTCTGCGCTGGGTGCAGCGGAACGCGCGGGCCTTCGGCGGCGATCCGCACAACGTGACTGTGGCCGGTGAGTCCGCCGGTGGCATGAGTGTGTGCGCGCAACTGACGTCCCCGACCTCCACCGGGCTGTTCGCGAAGGCGATCATGCAGAGCGGGTCGTGTGCGTTCAACTGGGCCGACAACAGCCAGTACCCGGGTCAGGAGGCGGACTCCTTCTGGGTGCCCGCCTCGCGAGTGCAGGAGAACGGCAAGGAGTACGCCGAGGACAACAAGACCAAGCTGGAATGCAAGCCCGGCCAGGCGATGCTGGACTGCCTGCGCGATGCGAAGTCCGACGTACTGCTCGAAGACACGCTCAACTTCACCCAGACCGGGTACGGCGCGAGCGCGGTGATGCCCCTGAGTCCGGCGACGGCGATGAAGGCCGGCTTGTTCCACCGGGTGCCGATCATCTCCGGCAACAACCACGATGAGGGCGCCGCGTGGGTGGCCGCGTTCGGGGACGGGATCAACGACTACCCGCAACTGGTGAAGAACATGGTCGGTACGGCGAAGGCACCCGCCGTACTCGCGCACTATCCGTTGGCTCGGTACGAGTCGCCGGCCGCAGCGTGGACCGCGGTGACGACGGACCGGATCTGGTCCTGCACTCAGGCCGCCACCGACGCCGAGGCGGTTGCTCGGAAGGTGCCGGTGTACGCGTACGAGTTCGCGGACAAGAAGTCGCCGATCACCGCGCCGGGTTTGGGTGCGGCCCATGCGGCCGAGCTTCCGTACCTGTTCGAGGCCGGTGGCATCGAGAAGCGGCTCACACCGACCCAGCAGCAGCTGTCCAACCAGATGATCGCCTACTGGACGGCGTTCGCCCGCACTGGCAACCCGAACGGTCCCGACCGACCGCACTGGTCGCCGAATACCACTCAGTCGATCAAGGGCCTGTCATTCGCTCCGACCGACCAGAGCGGTATCCAGCGGGTCAATCTGACTGCTGAACACCAGTGCGCCTTTTGGAACTGATCTTCCAGATCCGCATCACGATCGGCGTCAGAAGCAGCAAGAACAACGCGTTGAAGTGAACGCCAGGGACGAAGGCCGCCAGGAGAAAGGCGACCAGGGTGGACCCGGTCAGCCACATGGAGCTCACCAACTCCAGGTAGCCGACCGGGTCTTCCGGGTCCTCGAGCTCCTTGTGCCCGCGGACCAGGAAGGTGAGCGCGGACTGGCAGATGCTCAGGACCAGAATCGTCCCGGTGTAGAGCCCCGCGGTGAACTGGCTGCTGTCGTAGTGACCGATGATCTCGGTCGGGAACGGCAGGAACACGATCGTGAGCAGCCAGAGCAGGTTCAGCCGCATTATTCCGCTCGTGTAGGCGCGGACGTGCTCGAACAGCCGATGGTGACCCACCCAGAAGGTCGCGATCACGACGAAACTCAGCAGGAACGTCGCGATCGCCTGCCTGTTCTCGTCGACCAACTCACGCGCGCTGACTTGGTTCCCGACCCCGCCGACCACCTCGACCAGCGGCAGCACGAGCAGTGTGATCGCTATCGCGACCACAGCGTCGCTGAAGAGCACCAACCGGTCAGGATTCCTCATGCGACTGTTCACGGCCGCTAAGACTAGCCAGAACGAGGGCTGAGGCAACAAACGCGGCAGCAGCGAGCCATGCGTGGCTGTAACCGTCACGGAGGGCGAGTACGTCGCTTGCCCCCTGGCTCAACCGGTTTGCCGTGGTCGAGGCGGCCAATGTGGCGAGTACGGCGGTCCCGATCGCCGCACCGGTTTGTTGGGCCGTGTTGTTCAGGCCGGAGGCCAGTCCGGCATCAGCCGGGTCCGCACTGGCCATGGCCAGCATGATCGCGGCCGGGATCGCCACTCCGATGCCGACGCCCATGACCAGGAGCACTGGAGCGATATTGACGACGTACGAACCATCGACTGGTGCCTGACTGATCCAGAGCAGCGCCACCAGGAATGCAGCCAGGCCACCGAGCAGCATCACCCGCGGGCCGAAGCGGACGGTCAGCCGCGGTCCGATGAACAACGACATCACCGCACCGGTGATCGGAGCGGGCAAGAACGCGACTCCGGTGGTGAGCGAGTCGTAGCCGAGCACCTTTTGCAGGTACAGCGCAGTCATGAACTGGAAGCCGAATCCGGCGGCGAAGAGCAGCACGACCACGCCGTTCGCCACTGTCAGGCGACGCTTGCGGAAGATGTGCAGGGAGAGCAGCGGGTTCTTGATCCGGGCCTGGCGCAGCACGAACGCCGACAACAGGAGCACCGACACGGCAGCAAGGATGAGCGTCCGGGTCAGCGTCGCTTGCGGCTCGGCGGTCTGGACGATCGTGTAGACGCCTAGGGAGAGCCCTCCGGTCACCAGTACGGCGCCCAGTACGTCGGCGCCCTTGCCCAGCCCGATGCCTGGATTGTGCGCGAGAAGCCGGACGGCGACGGCCAGAGTGAACACTCCGATCGGGACGTTGATCAGGAACGCCCAGTGCCAGCCGATGGTCTGGGTGATCACGCCACCGAGGATCAGGCCGATCGACGCACCGCTTGCGGACGTGAAGCCGTAGACGCCCATCGCGCGGGCTTGCTCACCCGGACGTGGGTAGAGGTTGACGATCATGCCGAGAATCACGGCCGACGCCAGCGCGCCTCCGACACCCTGCAGGAACCGGCCGGCGATCAGGACCGCCGAGCTCCCGGAGACCCCGCACAGCAGCGAGGCCGCGGTGAACAACCCCAGCCCGGCCAGGAACACCCGCTTGCTCCCGATCAGGTCCCCGATCCGACCGGCCAGCAGGAGCAGGCCGGCGAACGCGATCAGGTACGCGTTCATCACCCATGCGAGCCCGGCCTGGGAGAACCCCAGCTCCGACTGAATCGTCGGCAACGCGACCGTCACCACGGTCCCGTCCAAGATGATCATCAACTGCATCACACACAACACGACCAGCGCTTGAACCCGCCCGCGCGCCACCGCTTGGCCTTCGACCTCTACCTCGACAGACATCACCGTCTCCTCGTCTCCAGAACCCGACGAGTAAGACCATAACAGATAGTCCCGTAGTAGACGATCTATTACTGGATTAACTTGGTTCAGGCGGTGCGCTGGCGGGCTCGCCGTACCGGCTGGGCCTCGACGGCCGTGGCGAGAGGGCCGTCGACGAGGGTGGCGAGCGCTTCCACGAAGGGCTTGCGGTCGGGAGTCGCGAGGGCGGCCAGGGCGTCGGCGTGGACCTGGTCGACGATGCGCTGGCCCTCGGCGGCGACCTTGGCGCCGGCGTCGGTGACCGCGATGATCCGCGCCCGGCGGTCAGTGGCCGACGGGCGGCGTTCGGCGTACCCGGCCTTCTCCAGGGCATCGACCGTGACGACCATGGTTGTCTTGTCCAGGTAGGAGAGCTCAGCGATCTGGATCTGCGTGCGCTCCTCCTCGAGCGCATGCCGCAGGACGCACTGCATCCGCAGCGTCAACCCGACCTCAGCCAGCGCCGCGGACAACTGCGTCTCGAGGACGTGCCCGGCATGAGTGAGAAAGCCGGTGAGATCAGGCACCGTACGCACAGGAGTCTTCGCCATCCTTTGAGGATAGCTCGGGATTATCTGCTGACAGATGATCCCGAAGAGAACTATCGAGTTCCGGAAGATGATCGTCCGGAACGTGCTGTAGATCTGAGGTATGGGGCTTCCTGCTGAGGTGGTTGAGGCGGTGCGGATCGAGGTTGGGCGGGGGCATCGGTTGGCGGTCCGGCGGCGTGGGGAGGGCGGGGTGCCGTTGGTGTTGTTGCACGGGTTTCCGTGTACGAGCCGGATCTGGGCGCACAACCTGGTGCCCCTGGCCGCGGCTGGGTTTGACGTGGTCGCGCCGGATCTGCGCGGGTACGGCGATTCCGACTTCGCGCCGGACGGGTTCTACGACTTCAACGCGTTCAACACCGATCTGGTTGGGCTGTTCGACGCGCTGGGTTGGGGGCGCGTGGTTGTCGCCGGGCACGATCTGGGGGCGATGATCGCCATTGATCTGGCCAATCGGCATCCCGAGCGCGTGGATCGATTGGTGGTGCTGGATGACTCGATGCCGGATCTGGGTGAGGCGTTTGCGGCGGCGGGGATCCCGCCGGGCCGACCCAAGCCGGCCGTCTACGACTACCAGCGTCGCCAGGGGCACCACGCGGACGCCTTGGTCGCGGAGTTGAGTACGCCGGAGCAGCGGCGGCGCTATGTCGGTGAGTTCTACGGACATCGGATGTGGTGTCCGCCCGATGCGTTCGACGCGGAGGACTTGGCGTTCCTCACCGAGCCGTACGGCGACGCGGCCCGGCTGCGCGCCTCGTTCGCGGACTATGAGGTCCTGATGGGGACTCGCGAACTCTCGGCGCCGGAGCTGATCGATCGGCCGGTCCAACAGCGCGCTTTGGTGCTGATCGGCACCGATCAGGTGACCCTGGGCGAACACGTCGAAGAGCGCTGCGCCCTGGCCTTCCCCGAAGCAGTTGGCCCCTTCTGGATCAACAACACCGGCCATTTCATGCCCTGGGAACGCCCCACAATCGTCACCCGGGCCATCACCACCTTCTGCGGCGACCTACTCGCCCGTGCTGCCGTCGATCAGCTCGCGAAGGATGTCCAGGTGACCCAGGTGGCGCGCTGATTCCTGCAGCACGTCGGCCACAAGCCGCTCGACGCGGATCGGACCCCGGTAACCCTCGATGAAGGCTGCCCAGTCGGCATGCCGCAGCGTGTCCTGGGTCAGCTCCCACTCCGCGTCGTACGCCGCAATCACCGAAGCGATGGTCTCCTCCTCGCCGATGCGGAACTCGTAGTCGTGGTCGTCTGATCGCCAGAGTGACGGCAGGTCGTTGCCGCCGATGGTGCGCTGGATGTGCTGGCGCTGGACCGCGGTCAGGTGCTTGATCAGGCCGAGCGGATTCATCACCGGTGAGGTGGCGAGCGGTGTTGCGCGGGCTTGCTGCTCGTCGAGGCCGTCGAGCTTGTTCACCGCGGTTGTGTGAACGAACTGGAAGTACCCGACCACGGACTCCGTCAGCGTCGAGTCGTCGGCGGGCCACGGTCGGTCTCTGCGCACCATGTCACCGACCCTGTCACGGGCTTCCGACAATCTGCCGCGGTGGCGGAAAAACGACGTTGAGGTTGGGGTCGACCGCGGTGTCGTAAATCCGCGAGGTTGAGGGACCCCGGGGCGGTTTGGTGGGTGGCATGAGTGTTGTGATGACGCGTACGCCGACGGTCCGGTGGCTCGGGGTGGTGGCGGTGACGTTGGGGATCTTCGCCATTGTCACCACCGAGATCCTGCCGATCGGGTTGCTGACTCCGATCGGCGCCGATTTTGCGCTGACGCCCGGCCGGACGGGCTGGATGATGACGATGCCGGGGCTGGTCGCGGCGGTGGCGGCTCCGGTGGTGACGATGGTGACGGCGCGGCTGGATCGGCGGGTGATGTTGGGTGCGCTGATGGTGCTGCTGGCTGTGGCCGGATTCGTGGCCGCCGCTGCTCCGGCGTACTGGCTCGAGTTGTTTGCTCGTTTTCTGGTCGGGCTGACGATTGGCGGGTTCTGGTCGATCGGTGCGGGCCTGGCCGGGCGGCTGGTGCCTGAACAGTGGAGTGTGCGAGCGACCGCGGTGATCTTCTCCGCGGTGCCGCTTGGGTCGGTGCTCGGCGTACCGGCTGGGACGTTCGTGGGTGAGCTCGCCGGGTGGCGTACGTCGTTCGCCGCGCTCGGAGTGCTGTCGCTGGTCGTCCTGATGGCGCTGTACGCGACTGTGCCTCCCCTGCCGCCGCTTCAGGTCACCCGGCCCGCTGTGCTGCGACAGGCGCTGCGAGGTAGTCGGAACGCGGTGATCGTCACCTGTCTGATCGTGACTGCGCACTTCGCCACCTACACGTATGTGACGCCGTTCCTGCGCGACGTCGTCCGGCCTGAGCTGATTGGGGTTCTCCTGCTGATCTACGGCGGCGCAGGTCTGGTGGGAAACCTCGTCGCCGGTACGGCGGCGGCTCGCAACCTCACCGCGACGTTCGCCACCTGCGCGGGCCTGATCGCGGTCGCAACGGTGCTGATGCCTGTGGTCGGCCGCAGTACGGCCGGAGCGTTGGTGCTGCTGGTGGTGTGGGGGCTGGGGTACGGCGGAGTGCCGGTGTGCTCGATGGGGATGTTCGCCAAGGCCGCACCGGAGTCCCGGGAGGCGGCGACGGTGCTGTTTACGTCGTCGTTCCAGGCCGTGCTGTCCGCCGGAGCGTTGGTGGGTGGGCTCGTGGTCGACGCGTGGTCCGTGTCGGCGGCGATGGTGGCTGGAGGTGCTTGTGCGGCGCTGACTGTCGGTGTCTTGCTGTGGTCCAGAACACAGCAGGTGGCTGGGACGTAGCATCGCGGGTGTGGCGAGGACTCAGACCGATCGATGCCCCGGGGTGCTGGCGGTACATCAGGCGGCCGACGGCGGTCTGGCTCGCGTCCGGGTGCCGGGTGGGGTGCTGACGGTCGCACAGCTCGACGTACTGCGGGAGGCTGCCGCTGAGCTGGGTGATGGCCGGCTGGAGCTCACTTCGCGCGGGAACGTGCAGATTCGCGGGCTGGGCGCGGACGGTCCGCGGGAGCTGTCGGATCGGCTGTACGGCGCCGGACTGCTGCCGTCGATCACGCACGAGCGGGTGCGGAACATCCTCGCCTCACCACTCTCCGGACTGGACGGGCAGAGCCGGTACGACGTACTCCCGGTGGTGGCTGCGGTTGACCGGGAGCTGTGCGCGCGACCTCGGTTGGCTGAGCTGTCCGGGCGATTTCTGTTCGCGCTGGACGACGGACGTGGTGATCTGGCGGATGTGCGAGCTGATGTCGCTGTTCGGGCGGTGGATGAGCACTCGGCGCTCCTGAGTGTCGGCGGGCGTGGAGTTCGGGTGGGGTGGGCTGAGGTGCCTGAGCTGATGGTGTCGGCCGCTACGGCGTTCCTGGACGAACGTGACGGCGAAGAGTGGCGGATCGCCGAACTGGAAGACGGTGAGGCCCGCATCCTCAACCGCCTCGGCCTGACAGCAACTGAAGACCTGCCAACCACCAGCCCGACAATCCACGCCGGCCCCCACGGCCAAGCCCACGTGGTCACAGTCCCCCTAGGCACACTCACCCAAGAACAAGCCGCCGCGCTCGCGCGTTTAGGACCGATTCGGGTTACGCCTTGGCGGTCTGTGGTGGTGGGTGCTGTGGAGGGGTTGGAGGGGGTTGGGTTGGTGACCTCGGCGGGGTCTGTGTGGGAGGGGGTTACGGCTTGTGTGGGGTGGCCGGGGTGTGGGAAGGCGTTGGGGGATGTTCGGGGGGACGCTTCGCGGGTGATGCCTGGGATGGTTCGGGATGGGCGCCGGGTGCATTGGTCCGGGTGTGAGCGGCGGTGCGGGAAGCCGGTGGGAGAGTTCGTGGATGTGCTTGCGGTGGGCAACGGGTATCTGGTCGACGGGGAGCGGATGTGAACTCCTACGTGCGTGATGGTGCGGAGATCTATCGGCGGTCGTTCGCGACGATCCGCGCGGAGGCGGCGGGACCGCTCGGTGAGCTACCGCCTGACGTCGCGCAGGTCGCCGTACGGATGATCCACGCGTGCGGGATGACTGATCTGGTGGCGGACCTGGCGTGGTCGCCGAACGTGGTGAAGGACGCGCGGGCCGCGCTCCAGGACGGTGCACCGATCCTGTGTGACGCGCAAATGGTTGCCGCGGGCATCACCCGGAAGCGGCTACCCGCGAGCAACGAGGTCATCTGCACGTTGTCGGATCCACGGACGGTCGAGCTGGCGACGCAACAGCAGACCACTCGGAGCGCGGCGGCCGTCGACCTCTGGCCGGACCACCTCGCCGGCGCGGTTGTTGCTATTGGCAACGCTCCGACCACGCTGTTCCGGTTGCTGGAGGTGATCGCGGCAGGTGCGCCGCGACCGGCCGCTGTGCTGGGGATCCCGGTCGGCTTCATCGGTGCCGCCGAGTCCAAAGAAGCGCTGGCGGAGAGCCAGCTCGGCCTCGAATATCTGGTGGTCCGCGGCCGGCGTGGCGGCAGCGCCATCACCGCAGCGGCTGTGAACGCGATCGCGAGCGAGGACGAATGACCGGACAGTTGTGGGGCGTCGGACTGGGACCCGGGGATCCTGAACTCGTAACAGTCAAGGCGGCTCGGTTGATCGGGGCTGCCGAGGTGATTGCGTTTCACAGTGCTCGGCACGGGCGGAGCATTGCGCGTTCGGTGGCGGCGCCTTACCTGACCGAAGGGCAGCTCGAGGAGCACCTGGTCTATCCGCTGACCACGGAGACCACGGATCACCCAGGTGGCTACCAGGGCGCGATGGACGACTTCTACGCCGACTGCGCGGCCCGGCTCGCCGCCCACCTGGACGCCGGCCGGAACGTCGTCGTACTGGCCGAAGGCGATCCGCTCTTCTACGGCTCATACATGCACATGCACAAACGGCTCGCCGACCGCTACACGTGCGAGGTAGTCCCCGGTGTCACGAGTGTGAGCGCAGCGGCCGCCGTACTCGGACGTCCCCTGTGTGAGCGCGACGAGATCCTCACCGTTCTCCCCGGCACCCTGCCGCCGGACGTCCTCGCGGACCGGCTCCGCAGCACGGATGCGGCGGCGGTGATGAAGCTGGGCCGGACGTTCGACAACGTTCGCGAGGCGTTCGAGCTGGCGGGCCGAGCAGACGAGGCCTGGTACGTCGAACGCGCGACCACCGACGCCCAGCGCATTGCCCCGCTCAACGCCGTGGATTCCGACGAAGTCCCGTACTTCTCGCTGGCACTCCTCCCCAGCCCGATCAACAACACGTTCACTCCCCCAGCGACCAAGACCGCCAGAGACGGCTCAGTGACGGTCGTCGGCCTCGGACCGGCCGGACCGGAGTGGATGACCCCTGAGGTCCGCGCCGCAATCGCAGGCGCCGACGACCTGATCGGATACGGCCCGTACGTCGACCGCCTGCCGGACCGCGCTCGTCAGCGCAAACATGGCTCGGACAACCGCGTTGAGTCCGAACGGGCCGCATTCGCACTCGACCTGGCCCGTAAGGGCTCCACGGTCGTGGTCGTCTCGTCAGGTGACCCAGGCGTGTTCGCGATGGCCAGTGCGGTCACGGAGGTCGCATCCCAGCCGGAGTACGCCGATATCGCCGTACGCATCCTCCCTGGCATGACAGCTGCGCAGGCCGTCGCCAGCCGGGTCGGTGCGCCACTTGGGCACGACTACTGCGTCCTGTCCCTGTCAGACCGCCTCAAACCGTGGGATGTCATTGCGGACCGCCTCAAGGCCGCCGCAGTCGCTGACCTCGCCATAGCGATCTACAACCCCGCGTCGAAGTCTCGTACCTGGCAGGTCGCGGCGACCCGCGACCTGCTGCTCGAACACCGTTCCGCGGACACACCGGTGGTCATCGGCCGCGACGTCGGTGGTCCACAGGAAGCGATCACCGTCACAACCCTTGCCCAACTCGACCCCCAAGTGGTTGACATGCGCTGCCTGCTGCTGGTCGGCTCGTCTCAGACCCGTACCGTGCCCCGCCCGGCCGGACCACTGGTGTTCACTCCCCGCCGCTACCCGGCGACGGTGAGTGAGTCGACGCCAGGGCCCGGTTAAATCCGCCCTCCGCCTGTGTCAGCAACGCTCCGCGAGGGTAGAGACCGCGCGAGGCGGACCAGTGAGGAGAACAGCGGACATGAGTCAGCAGTACGGCACTCAGTACGGGGAGGCCACGGCCGCCATGCCCACCGCCGAGACGAGCCCGACGCAGCGGTACGAAGAAGCCCGGGCGGCCGCCGCCCTCGCCATGAGCAATGTGGCCGTCGAGCCGAATCAACCGGCTACGGGTGTCACAACGGTCGACGAGCCCGAGGTCGACCCGGAGCTGCTGTCGTACCGCGGCTTCAAGTTCGGTGCGGCGTTCTTCGGCTGGCTGATCGCAGTCGCCATGTCGGTCCTGCTGCTGGCGGCGGTCTCTGCGGCTGCCTTCGGTACGGCGGAGATCCTGGACTACTCCCGCAGTGACGCCGAGGCCGACCCCGGCGCGGCAGCCATCACCGCTGCGGCCGTTTCGGTCCTCATGCTCGCCCTGGCCTACTACATCGGCGGATACGTGGCCGGTCGGCTCGCACGCTTCGACGGTGGGCGGAACGGCTTCGGTGTCTGGATGATCTCGCTCCTGATCGCGGTCATCGCGGCCGGCGTCGGAGCGTTCGTCAACCACCAGTACGACGTACTCGCCGATCTGGACCGTCCGAACGTCAATCTCACCGACAACACCCTCACCCTGGGTGGCGCGATCGCCGCGGCGGCGCTCCTGCTGCTGACACTCGGTGCGGCAATCCTGGGTGGCAAGACCGGCAAGCGGTACCACGACAAGATCGACCGCCTGCTGGACTAGTTGTCGTTAGGTCGTCACGCATGGTTGGCGTCTCAGCGGGTACCGGACGGGCGCACGGGGTCAGTCTGGTGAGGAGAACCGACCATGGTCCAGCAGCACAGCGACGACATCACAACGAAGCGCGCTGAACCGGAACCCGAGCGGATTGAGCGCGCAGAGCACGAACAAGTGGCCCCACCGACGCACCGCGCGGACGTCCGGACTTCGGCCGCCGCTGAGGTGGATCCGGCGTACCGGGGTTTCAAGGGCGGCGCAGCGTTCTTCGGCTGGCTGGTCGCGATCGGCCTGACCGCACTGCTGACCGGCATCATCAGTGCGGTGGCGGCAGGCGTCGACTACGCGACCACGATCGACTGGACCGCGGCCAGGTCTGACGCAGGCACGATCGGTCTCGTGTCCGGTGCGGTCCTGGTGCTCGTCCTGGCGATCGCCTATTACAACGGCGGGTACGTGGCCGGTCGGCTCGCTCGCTTCGACGGCGGACGGCAAGGCCTCGGCGTCTGGCTGATCGGCGTCGTGGTGACGCTGGTAGTGGCCGGAATCGCCGGAGTGGCCGGTTCGCAGTACGACGTACTCGACCGGGTCGACCTTCCGTCCCTGTCGATCGGACAGCACACCCTGACCACCGGCGGGCTCGTGGTGCTCGGTGTGGCCATTGTGGTCACGCTGCTCGCCGCACTGATCGGTGGCCTAGCCGGCCAGCGCTACCACGGCCGCATCGATCGCAGCCGCGACTGACCTCCGCGACTGTCAGCAGGAGACCCGGATGGCAGCTATCCGCCATCCGGGTCTTGCTTGCTCACAGCAGTCCTGGCCGAGCACCATCCAGACATGGCAGCCCGCACCGCGCTCGTCGTCGGAGGCACTAGCGGCATCGGTGCGGCCGCCGTACGGCGACTGACCGCGGACGGACTGCAGGTCGTCGCTGCGGGGCTCAAGGCCGGACCGTCCGAGGTAGAGCTCGATCTCCGCGATCCGGATGCTCTTGAGGAGCTGATCGCCCAGCTCGACCAGCTCGACGTACTGGTGAACGCCGCCGGGATCATCCGGCGCGGCGACGAGCACCGGCCGGACGTGTTCCGAGAGGTCGTCGAGATCAACCTGACCGGCGCAATGCGGTCGGCCGAGGCCGCGCACGACCTCCTCGCCGCGAGCCGCGGCTGTGTCGTCAATGTCGCGTCGATGCTGAGCTACTTCGGTGGTCCGCTCGTTCCGGCGTACAGCGCCTCCAAGGGCGGGATCGTGCAGCTGACCAAGTCGCTGGCGGTCGCATGGGCCGCCGACGGGATCCGGGTGAACGCGGTCGCGCCCGGCTGGATCGCGACCGACCTGACCGCCGATCTCCAAGCCGATCCGGCTGCCTCCGACCGAATCCTGTCCCGTACGCCGATGGCCCGCTGGGGCACGCCCGTCGAGGTCGCCGCGGCGATCGCGTTCCTCACCGGCCCGGACGCGGGCTTCGTCACCGGCGCCGTCCTGCCCGTCGACGGCGGCTACTTGAGTATGTGAAGGAGCTGTGGATGATCCCGATTTCAGCAGGAGTGCCGGCCGAGATCGCCGTACCGGCTGTCCCGGACGACGACCGGCTGTGGGTGCAGCAGGCGCCGGACGTGTGGTTCCGGCCGCTGATGCTGAACACGATCACCGGGCAGTGGTGCAACCTGCTCAAGGTGACCCGGTCCGGCATCGTGTCGCGGCACCGCCACCCGAGCGCGGTCTTCGGCTACGTCATCAAGGGCAAATGGCAGTACGACGAACACGACTGGGTCGCCGAGACCGGCTCGTTCGTCTACGAACCGCCGGGTGAGATCCACACGCTCCGGGTGCCGGAGGACTGCACCGAGATGATCACGTTCTTCAACATCTCGGGGGCGATGATCTATGTCGATGACGACGGCAACCAGATCGGCTACGAGGACACGTTCACCAAGATCCAGCTCTGCCGGGACCACTACGGCGCGAACGGGCTGGGTGCCGACTACGTGGACCAGTTCATTCGGTGACTGTCTTCATTCGGTGACTGTCTCATTCGGTGATGGCGCGGATCGTCGCGATCACCCGGTCGAGGGCCGGCGACCGCGGCCGCGTGCGGTGACTGAACAGCGCGACCTGCCGGTCGACGCCGGCGTCGTGGATCGGGACGAGCCGTACGCCGGTGAGGTTCGCGGTGGTGACCGCGAGTTCATTGGTGACGCCAACGCCGAGGCCGTGGCGAACCAACGACAGCAGGGTCTGCGGCTGGTTGGTCCGGAACGCGGACTCCGGGTTCAGACCGGCGGATGCGAAGGCCAGGTGTGATTCGAACTGGCGTGGTCCGTCGGTCTCGCCGATCGAGATCAAGGGCCAGCCGACGAGTTGCTGCAGGCTGACGGATTCGGCCGCGGCGAGCGGGTGGGCTTCGGCGAAGACGGCGACCAGGGGTTCGCGCCAGAGGACCTCGTGCTGGAGTGATTCGGCGGCAACCAGCGGGAGGACGGGCCGGATCGCCAGATCGATGTCGCCGCGGAGCAGAGCACCTTCCAGCTCCAGGCTCGGGCCCTCGACGAGTGACAGCGTGAGGTCGGCGGGCAACCGGCGTACGACCTGCGGGAAGAGCCACGCGGCCGCGCTCGGGTACGCGCCGAAGCGGACCGCTCCCCCGGCTGAGGTCAGGTTGCTGAGGCGGTCGAGGATCTCCTCGGCATGCGGGACGAGCGCCCGGCCCTCCGGCGTGAGGCGGGCGGGATGGGCGCTGCGGTCGAACAGTTGTACGCCGAGGGCACGCTCGAGCTCGGCGACATGTTCGCTGATCCGGGACTGACCCCGGAACACCGCCTTCCCGGCCGCCGAGAACCCGCCGTGGCGCGCGACCGCGACGAAGCTGACGATCCAGTCCATCCGGAACCCGTACGCCGTGGTGAGATCCATGCCACTCAAACTAGTCGCGCGCCAAGAAACGCTGAAGTTGTAACGACGGAGTGGCACAGCAGTCAGGGCTACCGCGACGAACCAGCCACCCCGGCCCGGCGCCGGCGCCGGCGCCGGCGGAGCGAATTTCATGGGCAGACCCCTGAAATCGTGGGATGCACACCCTCATCAGGGTCAATAACCACCAATTCCAGGGGTCTACCCATCAAATAGGCCAACTCCGCACGGGGGCCCGGGGCCGCAACGGGACACCCCCTGACCACCCCACCCACCACCTACGGCGGCCGCCGCCGCCCCGCCCCGCCACCGAACCGGTCGACTCGAGACAGTGACAACCCCGACCTTTCTTGCCGAAGCCCTAGTCGTGGGAAGACCGGTCCGTCGAGAAGCGTTGTGGATGAAATGCTCGAAGTCGTGGTGATCGGCGCCGGTCAGGCCGGGTTGTCGGCCGCGTATCACCTGGTCCGGCTGGGATTCACGCCGTACGACGAGGTCGTCGTACTCGACCGGAATCTGGCCGCGGGTGGAGCCTGGCAGCATCGGTGGGACTCGCTGACCATGCACGACGTACACGGGATCGCGAACCTGCCGGGAGTGCCGGTGCCACCGAGTGCCGACTCCGAACGGGCGAACGAGTTCGTCCCGGCCTACTTCGCGGACTACGAGAAGCGGTTCGAGCTGCCGGTGTTGCGGCCCGTTGCCGTGACCAGCGTGCATGCCGTCGACGGTGGGTTCTCGATCGAGTCCGATGGTGAGACATACGAAGCGGCGGCGCTGGTGAATGCGACTGGGACGTGGGATCGGCCGTTCATTCCTTGGTACCCAGGGATCGAGACCTTCCGTGGGCGGCAGGTGCATACTGCCGACTACCGCGGTGCGGCCGAGTTCGCCGGGCAACACGTGCTGGTGGTCGGAGGCGGTGCGTCCGCGGTCCAACTGCTAGCTGAGCTCTCCGAGGTGGCTTCCACTACCTGGGTGACGCGGCGACCGCCGGAGTGGCGGACTGGTGAGGACTTCAACCCCGAGTACGGCCGGCAGGTCGTTGCCCGCGTGGAGGAACGCGTCCGCGCCGGACTGCCGCCGCAGAGCGTCGTGAGCGTGACCGGACTGCATCTGCGGGAGCAGGAGCAGGCCGCGTTGGAGCGCGGGGTGTACACGCGGCTGCCGATGTTCAGCCGCATCACCCCGGACGGTGTCGAGTGGGCCGACGGTCGCGTCGAGCACGTCGACGCGATCCTCTGGGCCACCGGCTTCCGCGCCGACCTCGCCCACCTCGCACCCCTCCACTTACGCGAGCCGTCCGGCGGCATCCGCATGAACGGCACCGCGACCGCCCTCGACCCACACATCCACCTGGTCGGCTACGGCCCCTCAGCCAGCACCATCGGCGCCAACCGAGCCGGCTTCACCGCAGCCCGCACCCTCCGAAACCTCCTGAAGCCGGCCGCCGCGCGCCCGGCTATTGCTTGAGACCCGCGACGAGTAGGGCGACCAGGCGGCGGGCGTCGTAGTTCGGGTCGCCGCCGATGCACAGGTTGCCTACGCCGCGCATGAGTTCGTAGGCCTTGATGTCGGGGCGGATCTCGTTGGCCTCGGCGGCGGCGGTCAGGAGGTCGGTGCAGACGGGGACGAGGCGGCCCAGGAAGTAGGTGGCGAGGGTTTCGACGCCGGGCTGGCCGGGTTGCAGGATGGCGGCCAGGCCGTGCTTGGTGGCGACGAAGTCGACGTACAGGTCGATCCATTGCCTGAGCGCCTCGTACGGCGAGGTGGTGGTCGCGAGCAACCGTGGTCCCGCCTCGGCGCAGGCGTCGACCTGGTGCCGGTAGACGGCGATGATCAGGTCGGCGCGGGTCGGATAGTGGCGGTAGATCGTGCCGGTGCCGACGCCGGCCCGGGCCGCGATCTCGCGGACCGGTGCGTCCACACCGGACGCGACAAAGACCGCCGCGGCCGCGTCGAGCAGGTTCTCCGCGTTCCGCCGGGCGTCGGCGCGCTGCGCTCTGGCCTGGTCCGGGCTCACTGAAGCACTCCTCTTGATAACCGGAACAACGTTCCGTATTGTCGATTCCGGAACATCGTTCCGCATTGACCATCATGCCAGGAGGATCGAACTCATGCAGTACCGCAGCCTCGGCACCACCGGAGTACAAGTCAGCACGCTCGCACTCGGCGCGATGAACTTCGGCGCCAGAGCCAACACCACCCAGGACGACGCGACCGCGATCGTCGACGCCGCGCTCGACGCCGGGATCAACCTGATCGACACCGCCGACTTCTACGGCGCCGGTGAGTCCGAGGAGTTCGTCGGGAAGGCGATCGCCGGTCGCCGTGACGACCTCGTCCTCGCGACGAAGGCGACCCTGCCGATCGGCGACGAGCGCAACCATCGAGGCAGTTCACGCCGCTGGCTGGTCACCGCCCTCGACAACAGCCTCCGCCGGCTCGGCGTCGACCACGTCGACCTGTACCAGATTCATCGCTGGGACCCGACCACCAGCGACGAGGAGACGTTGTCGGCCCTGACCGACCTGCAACGGGCGGGGAAGATCAGGTACTTCGGGTCGTCGACGTTCCCGGCGTACCGGATCGTGCAGGCACAGTGGGCGGCCCGCGAGCACCATCTCGGCCGCTATGTCACCGAGCAGCTGAGCTATTCGATCCTGCAGCGCGGCGTCGAGAGCCACGTGCTGCCGGTCACCGCGCAGTACGGGATGGGCGTGCTCGTATGGAGCCCGCTGGCGTCGGGATGGCTGTCGGGCGCGGTCCGCGCGGGCCGCGAGATCACCACGAACCGTGCGGCGAAGCTGCCGGAGCGGTTCGACACCTCGTTCGCCTACAACCAGGCCAGGCTCGACGCGGTCGAGCAGTTGGTGAAGGTTGCCGACGAGGCCGGGCTCAGCCTGATCCAGCTCGCTTTGGGTTTCGTGACCGCGCATCCGGCCGTTACCAGCGCCTTGATCGGCCCGCGGACCCTCGACCACCTGGAGTCCCAACTGGCCGCGGCCGACACCGTCCTGTCTCCCGACCTTCTCGACGCGATCGACGCAATCGTTGCCCCGGGCATCGATCTGGCCGCGCACGAGAAGATCGACACCCCGCCCGCGCTGCTCGACGCCACCCTGCGGCGGCGGTGAGGGTCAGTCCTTCAGTTTGAACTGGAGTTCGGTGTCCCAGTCGGCCATATCGGGGACCTCGCGCGGGTCGGACTTGTAGATCTCCAGGCGGGCGGTCCAGCGGTCGCCGTCGGCGTCGAACTCCAGCCCCTCGGCGGCGGCCCACGCGAGCAGGTCCGCGGTGGCGTCGACCAGGCCGTCGGGGTGGCCGTGGTAGTTCGTGCTCGCGTAGCGGCCGGCCGGGAGTACGCCGGTGACGATCTCACCCTCACCGGGGTGTACGTCGTCGACCGGGAAGCCGATCTCCATCACCAACCCGGCTTCCATGTCGACCACGTCGTACTTGAAGAACGGCGCGTCGTTCGGGGCAATCTCCCGGGCGGCGAGCCAGTCGATCACCTCGCCCATCCGGTCCGCGAACGCACTGATCTCGTTCATCGCGACCTTCCCGCGCAGCGCGACATACGGACGTTCGTCAACTTCCACGATCTCAGGCATCCGACCCTCCACATCGACGATGCCCTCAACCTAACGCCTGCTGGATCGCAGCGGTGTTCTGGTACTCGCGCCACCCTGCGATCCGCCCCTGCACGACGCGCAGGACGCCGATGAACCGCGCCGACCCGCGATGCCCGGTGGACGCGATCTCCCCACCCAACTCGTACTCGACCACTGCGACCTCTGGATCGCTCGTCTCGTGGACCGCGAGCACGGTGAACGCGTCGAGCCGGATCGGGAGACCGGCCCGGGCCGGCTCCGCGAACGCCAGCCACTCCTCCCGCCCGACCCAACGCCGCGCCCCACCGACAGCGAACGGCTCCTCGATGACCACATCCTCGGCCAGCAAGCCGTCGAAGCCACCGGCTTCACCGGTCCAGGCCGCGCCCATCTGATCGATCACCGCATGCAGCTCGGACATGTCTTCCTCCAGAAGATGAGTCACCACTCAGGTTTCAGCCGACTATAGTGAGTCGCCACTCAGTTTTCTACCCCGGAGGAGAAATGACCACCCGCGCCGACGCGCTGCGCAACCGAGCCGCGATCCTCGCTGCCGCGACCGAGACGTTCGCCGAGCTCGGACCGACGGCGACCACCGAGCAGGTGGCGATCCGGGCCGGAGTCGCGGTGGGCACAGTGTTCCGGCACTTCCCGACCAAGGACGCCCTGCTGACCGCGATCATGAAGCAGTCGCTGCAGGAGCTGGTCGAGTTCGCCGCCGGATCGACGCTCTTCGATTTCATCACCGCGGTCGTCGACAAGGCAGTCCGGACGCGGACCGTCGTCACAGCGCTCGCGGGGCCCCGGTTGGACGTCAGTGATGCGCTGCGCGGACTGACCGATGAGGTCGCGCGACTGCTGGACCAGGCCCAACAGGCCGGTGAGGTGCGCTCCGATGTCCGCGTTGACGAGGTGATGGGTCTGCTGACCGCAGCGGCACAGACGGCTCAGCAGAGCGCCTGGCCCGAAGACCTCCGTCGGCGGACGCTGGCGGTGATCTTCCGAGGTCTGGCGTTCGCCGGGGGGTGAGCGTGTACTTGGAGGTGGGGGTGGGCAGATGCTCAAGGTCGTAATGCTCAAGGTTGCTGTGGCGAGTGCGGCGATGTTGCTGGTCAGTCCGATGGCTGTGGCGGAGCCGACTACTCCGCTGACCTATGTGTCCGGTACGACGGCCACGCGGTTCACCGGGCTGGCTTTCGATACGTGTACGGCGCCAACGCTGGCTCAGATGACCGCGTGGAAGGCCTCGCCGTACAAGGCGATCGGCATCTACGTGGGCGGGGTGAATCGGAGCTGTGCCCAACCACAGCTCACGGCCAGCTGGGTCAGAGAAGTCACCGCGCTGGGCTGGCGGCTGGTGCCGATCTACCTCGGGTTGCAGGCGCCATGCGGGACGCGGAAGTACAGGATGTCGACCACGTCCTCCAACCGCGAGGGAGTGCGTGATGCCGACGACGCCGTTGCCAAGGCAAAGGCGCTGGGCATCATCCCGGGTAGTGCGATCTACAACGACATGGAGAACTACGACAGGACCAATGCCACCTGCCGTTCCGCCGTACTGCACTACCTGTCCGCCTGGACGCGGGAGGTGCACCGGCTCTCGTACCTGTCCGGTGTGTACGCAAACCTGAGCTCTGGCGCACGTGACCTGGCCGACGCCTACAAGTCCCCGTCGTACGCCCGACCGGACGCGCTCTGGATCGCTCGGTGGGACGGCAGTAGTGCACTGACCGGCTGGGCGACCATCCCCGATGCGTTCTGGGCGGTCGGCCAGCGCGGCAAGCAGTACAAGGGCGACCACACCGAGATGTACGGCGGGGTCACGCTCAACATCGACACTGACCGGTTCGACGGGCCGGTCGCGTCCGTTCCGTACTGGTACACGGTCAGGAAGGCCGTCCACAGCTACAGCGGACCGTCCGGCACGTATCCGATCAAATCGACGATCCCTGCCAACGCGACCGTGCGAGTCGCGTGCCAAACGTCCGGACCGAAGATCGGCACCACTTCAGTGTGGGACAAGCTGGTCGACGGGACCTACGTGCCGGACTACTACGTCAGGACGCCTAACAAGACCGGATACAGCGCACCGATTCCTGGCTGCAGTTATCCGTTCCAGACGACCATCGACAACCTGCGGCGGCGACATGGCCCGAGTGCGTCGTACGCCGGGTACCCGGGCTTGTTGCGGATCGGCTCGCTGGCCTGGGTCACCTGCCAGCGTCCTGGCAGCAAGGTCGGTACGACGGCCGTGTGGGACCGGCTGACCGACGGCAGCTACGTCACCGACTACTACGTCGCCACCGCGAGCAAGACGACGTACAGCACACCGATCCGGCGGTGTTGAGCTACTGAGCCCACGGCGGCTGGACTGTGGTGCCGTCGGCCATGGTGCCGGTGAAGCCGGCGGTGATCGCTACGTACAACTCGGCGGCGTTCTCGCCCAGGTTGGTGAGAGCGATCGGCTCGCCGGCGTTGACGACGACCCCATCGCCGGCCGCGAGCTTGTCGCCGTCCGGGGTGACCTGGACCGTGCCGCTGAGCACGTAGAAGACCTCGTCCCGGTCGATCGTGTGCGGCTCGTCGGTGCGGTGACCGGGCTCGACGGTGAGCTTCCACGTGCACAGACCGGCCGAACCGCGGCTCGGCGCCGCCACGACAGCGAACTCGGTACCGGGTAGGTGGAAGCGCGGCGCCTCGGCCGCGCGGGTGACCTGCATGGTGTTCCCCTCCTAGATAGTCAAGTCAACTTGACCAAGTTGACTTGACTATCATGGCTGCCATGACGCGATCGGGCAAGCCGGATTTCGGGATCTTGTTGGTGCTGGCCGACCAGGAGTTCGTCCGCGGGCTGCGGGAGCACCTCGCCGGCCTCGGGTTCGACGACCAGGGCCGGTCGGACGGCTTCGTCCTGCGGACGCTCGGCGCCGCGCCGACCACAATCAGCAGCCTGGCCGAACGGCTCGAGATCACCAAACAGGGCGCGAGCCAGCTGGCCGACGACATGGAACGCCGGGGGTATGTCGAACGCCGCCCGGACCCCACCGATGCCCGGGCGCGGCTGTTACACCTCACGCCGCGCGGTGAGGCGGCGCTCGCGGCGGCCCGGAAGTTCCACCAGGCCTATGAGCGCAAGCTCCGCACGCGATTCGGGGACGGCACGATCAACGCGATGCGCGACGTGCTGACCTACATGGCCGGTGAGCCGCAGGTCAGCACGCCGCACTTTCGTGCGCTGATGTTCTAGATGCTCAGCAGGCCGCCGCGGTGAGCCTGATTCGGTACACCGGGCCCCAGTCCAGGTTGTAGCGGATGATCCCGGCCGGGACGCAACCGCGCTCCGAGCCGTTCTGGTTGTCGTACCTGGCGCCCGCGTTGCCGGTCTGGTTGTTCACGAAGTAGCCGAGGCCTCCCCAGTAGCTCACGGAGTAGCCGTCGTAGTGCACGAACTTGAAGACGTACGTACCGTTGCCGTAGGGCACGGCGGCACACGCATAGCCGACGTTGCAGGTCGTGGTCTGGCTACCTGTGATGAAGACGTGCTCGACAGCCGGCGACGTCGACGGGATCGCGGCAATCGAGCGCGACGACGCCGAGCCCGCGACAACGCCAACCTCAACGGCCCCATCGGCGCGAACCTGAGTCACCCGCGTCCCGTCTGGTTCAACCGACTGCGTCACCCGCGTCCCATCCGGCTCTGCTGTCGATGCCTGGGCCGTGGATGCGGTCGCCCCGACCGCGAGCAGACTCATCAACACACCAGCAGCCGCGAGAACGTTACGTTTTCCGGACACTCTTCCTCCCCAGAGACTGCGCCCACCGCCCGACACGGCAGGTCACACCCAGGACGTTAAGAGCCGCCATCCAACCAGGTCAAAGGTTTCGGCCAGGCCCGAAAAGCGTGCACAAACCCTGATCAGAGGGGAGAATCCCAGTGGCGTGCTGACTTCCCCTGATTGAGTCAGCACGCCACTGCTCGTCCGCGATAGTTGCCATCAGCAAGGAGATTCGGTCAACCGAATACTCCACACAGGGCTCCAGTTGATGTCCTTACGCTCGTTCGGCCGCAGACAGCCGAGCTGGCGCCCGTTGACGTCGTACCACCGGAAAGCCGCCCCGCCGGTCTGCCGACTCACCGCCGTGCCCTGCCCTGTCCAGGAGTACAGCGAGTACGTCGCATACCTGGTAAAACTGAACGCATACCACCCGCCGTCCCCGGCCGGCACGCTCGCGCACGCGTACGCTGTCGGGCACACCTTGGCCCGACCTGGTGGGATGTATTCGCGCGTCACACTTGGCGACGTCGACGGCAGTGCAACGACGACGCTGGGCCTGGCCGACGCAGACGGCTCGGCCGGCACGGCTTGCGCTGTCGCATCGCCCGACAGCACTAGCGCAGTTGCCGCGATTGCCGCAGTTGCGGAGCGGATCATCGTTCCTCCCGGCGCGATGGTTGCCATCAGCAAGGAGCGGCGCTCAGACGGATCCGCCAGACCGGGGTCCAGTTGGCGTCGTAGTTCCAGCCCGCGGGTACGCAGGCGAGCTGGGTACCGCTGGCATTGTCGTACCGGGCGCCGGCGTTCTGCGTTTGGTGGTTGATGAAGACGCCTTGGCCGAACCAATTGCTCACCGAATATCCCCGGTAATCCTTGAACTTGAAGACGTAGGCTCCATTGCTGTAGGGGACGACGGCGCAGGCATAGAGCTCCTCGCAGTAGTCACTCTGCCCCGGCCCGAGGAACCGGTGCCAGACAACTGGCGAGGTCGTCGGCACGGCTGCGACCGTACGAGGCAACGGCACCGAACCATCGGCGACCTTGATCAGAACGCTACCGTCGGCCTGTTTCGTCTGTGAGTACTCCACCAGATTCGCCGCTTGTGCGGTCGGAACGGTCGTGATCCCAGCACACACGGCCGCCAGCACACCGGCGGCCGCGAGAAGTTTGCGTTTCATTCGTTCTCCCCAGAGTTGGTGCCTGCCACTGGATGTGGCGGGTCACAGCAACGATGGTGAGAGCGACCTCCGGTCCAGGCCTAGCTTTTTGTTTATGTCTAAAAAGCTGGATGCTGTTAGCAAGGAGTCGCGGTGAGGCGGATGCGGTAGACCGGGTTCAGATAGACGGAGTGGTTCCGCCCGTCGGCGGGGATGCAGCCGAGCTGGCGGCCGCGTGCATCGTCGTACCGGATGGCGGCGTTGCCGGTCTGCACGTTCATGATCGTTCCGGTTCCGGTCCATTTGTACGTCGAGTAGGACCCGTAGTTGTAGAAGTCGAACGCCCAGAGCCCTTCGCCATAAGGCACGGCGACGCAGGCGTGCCCTGACCCGCACCCGACAGTCCGGCCCGGCTCGATGTAGCCGTTGGGCACGGCCGGCGAGGTCGTGGGCCACAGGATGTCGGACATCGGGCTGAAGTGAGTGCTGTCGACGGCCTGTGCGGTCGGCGCGGTTGCGGCGGCGGTGCACAGCATCAGCAGTGCACCGGCCGCTGCCAGAATCTTGCGTCGCATGATGTCTCCCCAGAGTCGCGCCTACCGAGCGGCAGGTCGCACTCGCGACGCTAGACGGGCGACAGACCAACCTGACGAGGTTTGCGTCTGCGCGCAAACCCCAGGGAATCAGGCGAAGTACTGCGGGAACAGGTCCTTCGTTGGCCAGGTCTTGACGCCGTTGGCGGCTGTCCACAGCGCGGCGTCGATGTCGCCGTACGACTTCCCGGACGGGTCGTCGCGGCGGTTGAACAGCGCGGCCCAGCTCATGCCGTTGTAGGTGCGGACGACGATGGTGAACGTGCCGGGCAAACTGCCGGTGTGCCAGGTGTTGCGGCCGGTACCGCCGGTGGTGACGGGACGGACCTGCCAGCCGAGACCGTAGTACCAGCCCTCGGAGTTCACACCGGTCGACGGCTTCGACCAGACGCGGCCGAGCGACGTGCTGTTCAGAACGTTGCCCGGGGCATCGAACATCTTCGCCCAGCGGACCAGGTCAGGAGCGCTCGCGATCCAGCCGCCGTTCGCGTCGTGCAACCGCATGCTGAACGTGCCGTACGGCGCTGCCACGGTCTTCCCCGACATGTCCAGCACGGTCGGCGCACTGTACTGCGACTCGTACGACGTCTCACCGGCGTGCTTCGCGATCGTGTAGCCCTGCGCCATCCGGGTGATCTTCAGCGGGGTGAGCAACTTCTGCTGCACGTACGTCGCGTACGGCAGGCCGCTGAGCTTCTCGATCACTCGGCCGGCCAGCAGATAGCCGAAGTTCGAGTACGCCACCTTGGTGCCAGGGTTGAAGTCCAGCTTCTGCCCGGCCATGTACTTGATCACGTCGGCGTGCTGCAGCTCCATCGGTACGCCGAGGGTCCGGGAGATGATCGCGTCCTTGGCCAGCGGGTCACCGGAGACATCGCGGTCCCAGCCGCCGAGGTGCTGCAGCACCTTCCACATCGTGATCGTCGACCAGCGCGGATCCCTGGTCAGTCCGGTGGCCGGAGTGATGCCGAGGAGGTTGACGACCGGCGTGGCCAGGTCGAGCTTGCCGTCCTGGACGAGCTTCAGGATCGCCGCGGCGGTGAAGGACTTCGTCAGGCTGGCGACCCGGAACAGCGACGTGGGCTGGACGGTCAACGCGGTGGAGGTGCTGTAGCCGCGGGCAAGAACCAGGCGACCCTTGTACGTCACCGCGAGCTGGCCGCCAGTGATGCCGCGGGCCTGCATGAACGCCTTCATCTGATTGTCGAAGCCGGCCAGGGCGGTCACTGCGGTACCGGTGGTCTTCCACGTCGCGGCGGCATCGGCCGAACGGCTCAGCGCCGTACCGACTCCGGTGCCGGCGGCCGCGACCGCCCCGGTGGCGACTGCGAGCTTGCCAAGATTCCGGCGCGTCAACTCCACGGATGGGGCCTCCTTCAAGTCTTACTGGGCAGAGGGGCGTAGCGGAAGGATTCTTACAGCCGAAGAGGTCTAATCAACGACAGGGGTTGGGAGGTGGAGAGGTCTAATCGACGACCGATGCGTACGAGATGACGCCGCGACGGATCTCGTCGACGACGGCTCGCGCCGTACTGCGCAACGGGGTCGGTCCAGCGGCGTCGGCGACCTGCTCGGTCAGGTCGATCAGTTGCTTCACCCAACGGACGAAATCACCGGCCGCGAGATCGGACTCGTACAGCACCTCCGCCAGCGAAGCACCCGACGCCCACCGGAACGCGGGCCAGCAGAACCCGAGGTCCATCGACCGCAGGAAGTCCACCCGCATGTCCCGCTCGAGCGCGGACAGCTCGCGCCAGATGACGCCCATCTTCTCCAGCGCCAGCCGTACGTCGCCGCGCGGCAACCGTGGTGACGTCGGCTCGTCCTTCGACCGCGCCTCGTAGACCAATGCGGCCAGGCAGGCGGCGAGGTCCGGGACCGAGAGGTCGTCGAAGACTCCTTGCCGAAGGCACTCGGCGGCGACCAGATCGAGCTCGGTGTAGATCCGCGACAGCCGGTCGCCGGCCTCGGTCGTCTTGTCGCCGTCCAGATAGTGCAACGCGTCGAGGACCTGGCAGACCCGGTCGAACTGGCGGGCGATCGTGTTCGTCCGCTGCTCGATCTTGCGCTGTACGTCGCGGTTCTCCCGGTCGAGCCGGAAGTACCGCTCGGCCCAGCGGGCGTGGTCCTCGCGATCCGAGCAGCCGTGACACGGGTGCGCACGCAGCTGCGCCCGCATCTCCTGCAGCTCCGGGTCGTCGGCGTGCGTGATGACATCGCCGTTGCGGCTGCGGGACGGCGGACCGTCCTCGCCGAGCAGATCGGTGCGCGTGCGCAGGACCTGCGCCAGCTCGCGCCGCTGCTGCGGGTTACGCGGGTTGAACTTCTTCGGGATCCGCATCGTGCTGATCGCCTCGACCGGCGTGGGGAAGTCGATCATCGACAGCTTCCGCACCTGCCGATCGAGCGTGAGCACGGTCGGCCGCGGACCTTCTCGCTCCGAACGCATACCCGGGTCGAGCACCAGCGCCCAGCCCGCACTCCGTCCGGCCGGGATCCGGATGATGTCACCGATGCGCAGCTTCTCGATCGACTCCTGCGCCTCGACCCGGCGATCCAGCTTGCGTCGCTTCGAGCCGGACGCCTCGCGCTCCCCGATCCGCCGGCGCAGATCGGCGTACTCGAGGAAGTCGCCGAGGTGACAGTCGATGGACTGCTTGTACCCCTCGAGCGCCTCGGTGTTGCGCTGCACCTGCCGCGCCAGCCCGACCACGGCCTGATCGGACTGGAACTGCGCGAACGACAGCTCGAGCATGTCGCGCGCCCTGGTCCGCCCCACCTGGCGAACCAGGTTGACGGCCATGTTGTACGACGGGGAGAACGACGAGCGCAGCGGATACGTACGCGTCGACGCCAGCCCGGCCACCGCCCGCGGATCGAACCCGGGCTGCCACAACACGACCGCATGCCCCTCGACGTCGATGCCACGACGCCCGGCCCGCCCGGTCAGCTGGGTGTACTCCCCCGGGGTGATGTCGACGTGCGCTTCGCCGTTCCACTTCGACAGCTTCTCCAGTACGACGGTCCGCGCCGGCATGTTGATGCCCAGGGCAAGCGTCTCCGTCGCGAACACGACCTTGATCAGCCCGCGCGCGAACAGCTCCTCGACGACCTCCTTGAACGCCGCCAGCAGACCGGCGTGGTGCGCCGCGATGCCACGACTCAACGCCTCGGCGAAGTCGTGGTACCCGAGCACGCCGAGGTCCTCGTCCGGCAGGTCGGCGGTCCGCTCGGCGAGCACGCGCTTGATCTCGTCCCGCTCGGACGGCTTCGTCAGCCGCAGCCCGGACCGCAGGCACTGCATCATCGCGTCCTCGCAACCCTTGCGAGAAAAGATGAAGTAGATCGCCGGCAGCAACGCGCCGGCATCCAGCTCCTCGACCACGTCGGACCGGTACGGCGTGAAGTGGCTCCGGGCCGGCCGTCCCTTCGGCAGGTCCCTGCGCCGACGGGGTTTGCGCGAGTCGTCGCGGAAGATCCGGTTGTCGTCGCGGGCGATCCGGACCAGCTGCGGGTTGACCAGGTCGCGCAGGTCCGTGGCCGAGCCGCCCTTGCCGGCTGCCTTCGCCGGGTTCCCCGAGCGATTCGGCCGGCCGGCCGACGGACCGAACTGCGCCTGGACGCCGGCGCCGGCCGTCGGAGTCTCCCCGGCGAACAGATCGTGCAGCCGCTTGCCGACCATCACGTGCTGGAACAGCGGCACCGGCCGCTTCTCCTCCAGCACGACGACCGTGTTGCCGCGGACGGTCTCCAGCCAGTCGCCGAACTCCTCGGCGTTGCTCACAGTCGCGGACAACGACACCACCGAGACCGAGTCCGGCAGGTGGATCAGCACCTCCTCCCAGACCGCGCCACGGGCCCGGTCGGCAAGGTAGTGCACCTCGTCCATCACGACGTACGAAAGACCGAGCAGTGTCTGGGATCCGGCGTACAGCATGTTGCGCAGGACCTCGGTCGTCATGACGACGATCGGGGCCTCGGAGTTGACCGAGTTGTCGCCGGTGAGCAGTCCGACCTTGTCAGCGCCGTACCGGCTGACGAGGTCGGCGTACTTCTGGTTGCTCAGGGCTTTGATCGGGGTCGTGTAGAAACACTTCTGCCCGCGCTGCAGGGCGAGGTGGACGGCGAACTCACCGACCAGCGTCTTCCCCGAGCCGGTGGGCGCGGCGACCAGGACCTGGTGGCCGTCCTCGAGCGCGGCGCAGGCACGCAGCTGGAAGTCGTCCAGACGAAAGTCGTACAACCCCCGGAACTCCCTCACCGCCGGGTGCTCCTGGTCCGAGCGGAACGTTGCATATCTCTCGGACGGGGTACTCATGCCCCCAATCTATTCGACGCCACCCCCAAAACCACCCTCCGCCCACCCTCCACCCACCCTGCGCCAACCTCGCGCCAGGCGATACCAAAGGTTGATCCACCTGCGGAGCCCGCTGCCTAGGGTGCAGGTATGACTACGAAAGGTATTCGACGCGCTGCGGTGGCCATCACCTCAGCCGTCGCTCTGACGCTCGGGATCACGGCGATCTCCACCGCCGCCGAGTCATCTGACCGGCCATCGGACGGCACCGTCGTACGAACCGACAAGGGTCTGGTGCGCGGTGTCAGCGAAGGACCGTCCAAGGTCTTCCAGGGGATCCCGTACGCCGCTCCCCCTGTCGGTGAACGACGCTTCGCGATGCCACAACCCGCGGCGGCGTGGTCCGGCGTCCGCGACGCCGGCAAGCCCGGCGCCAGCTGTGCCCAGCTCAACGTCGACGGCACCGCCTTGATCCCCGGGTCCGCCGAGGACTGCCTCTACCTGAACGTCACTACGCCTGACAGCACGGGCAAGCCGCGTCCGGTGATGCTGTGGATCCACGGTGGCGGGTGGGGCGCCGGCAACGGCAGCGACTACGACGGCGCGTGGCTGTCGCAGACCGGCAACGTTGTGGTGGTGTCGATCAACTACCGGCTGGCGACGCTCGGGTTCTTCGGCTATCCCGGGTTGACGAACTCCGGCACCTTCGGCCTCGCCGACCAGCAGGAGGCAATGCGTTGGGTGCAACGCAATGCGCGCGCCTTCGGCGGCGACCCGAACAACGTGACCGTGCTCGGCGAATCCGCAGGTGGGCTGTCCACCTGCGCACAGATCGCCTCCCCGATCGCCCGGCCGATGATGGATCGCGCGATCGTCGAGAGTGGCTCGTGCGAGATGAACTACCCGTTCAACGTGAACTATCCGGACAGCCCGGCCAAGCAATGGTGGGCGCCGCGGTCGGAGATCCAGGCCAGGGGCAAAGCGGCCGGCCAGACGCTCGGCTGCTCGGACCTGGAGTGCCTGCGCAGGGTGGACACCTTCACGCTGCAGAAGCTGACCGAGACCTTCACGACGGCCGGCTACGGCACTCCGCTGTTGCCGATCGAGCCTCGGAAGGCCTTGAAGATCGGGGCCTTCAACCGGGTGCCCGTGATGGAGGGCAACACCCGCGACGAGCAGGGGTACTTCGGCTGGCTGTACGAACTCGGCGGGACGATGACGCCGGCGGCGTACCGGGAGAATCTGGCGAAGAGCTTCGGCCCCGAGGCTGCCGCGGTTGAGAAGGAGTACCCGCTGTCGGCGTACGACTCGCCGATTCACGCGTGGAACGCGGTCACGACCGACCGTGGCTGGGTCTGCCCGTCGGTGACCAGCAGTACGTCGATGGCTCGGCATACGCCGGTCTACACGTTCTCGTTCGCGGATCGGACTGCTCCGCCGTACGTGTACTTCCCGGCGGGTTACGTCCCGCAGGCGTATCACTCGGCGGAGCTGCCGTACCTCTTCAACTTCGGCACCCTCGCGCCGCTCAACCCGGCGCAGACCGCGCTGTCGAAGCAGATGCTCGAGTACTGGACCAACTTCGCGCGGTCCGGCGACCCGAACGGTCCGGGTCTGCCGAAGTGGGACCGGTTCCACGGTCCCACCGGCGTGACGACGCAGTCTCTCCAGTTGGGTGGTGTCAGTCGGGTCAACTTGCAGCAGTTGCATCACTGCGGCTTCTGGAACCAAGCCGCTGGGTGATGAAGGTGGCCGCACGATCCAGGGCTTCGTCGGCCTCCGGGAGGAAGCCGGCGAAGTACTGGAACACGTGCGGAGCTCCGGCGATCACATCCAGGCTGACGTCGACCTCCTGCTCGGCCGCACGGGCGACGAGCCGCAACGCATCGTCGAGCAGGACTTCGGCCGACCCGACCTGGACCAGCAGCGGTGGCAGGACGCTCAGATCGGCGAACACCGGACTGGCCAGTTCGTTGTGCGGGTCGGCGCCGTTCAGGTACTTGTCGGCGTACTCGGTCATCAACGCCCGGTTGAAGAGCGGGTCGAAGTCACCCCGGCTGTCCATGCTGGGGCCGGTCAGCGCGAGGTCGACCCACGGGGAGAACAGGACGGCTGCGGCCGGCTGCGGCAGCCCTTCCGCGCGGGCTGCGAGCAGTGTGGCGATCGTGAGGCCGCCACCGGCCGAATCCCCTGCGATCACGACGTTCTGACCGCTGTCGACAAGCTCCCGGTACGCCGCCAACGCGTCGTGCACGCCCGCGGGGAAGGGATGCTCCGGGGCGAGGCGGTAGTCCAGCGACACCGCCGGCAGGCCGGTCCGGCGCGCGAGCGGGGCGGCGAGGTTGGCGCCGGTGCGGGCGGAACCGACGACGTACCCGCCGCCGTGGAGGTACAGCATCACGCCGTTGCCGTGGGCGCCGTCGACTCGGACGTCGAGGGCCGGCACCCCACCCAGCGTTCGTTCGGCGAGCGTGATGTCGGTGCCGAGCGGACGCTCGGCGAATCCGGCGTCGAACCCGGCGCGCTGCTCGGCCACCGTGCGGCCGACCTCGCCTTTCTCCAGCAGGTCACGGGCACCGGCGCGTTGTTCGTGGCTCATGGTTCACCCCAGTCGTGTATGCGATCATTGATTCCAAGGAAGCTACTTCCCTCCAACTACATTCCCTGGAATCTAATTCCCTCGACCTTTGGACCGGCCTGTGACTGATCTCACATCATTGTTCACCGACCTGGTCCGGCTCGAAACGCGGCTCTACAACGTGCTCGACACCCGGCTCAAGGCCGAGCACCAGCTACCGCTCGGGCAGTTCGAGTTCCTTCGGTTCATCGCCGCGCAGGGGACCACGCGGGTCTACGACCTGGCCCACGAGATGGCCATCACGGTCGGCGCCACCAGCAAGGCCGTCGACCGACTTGAGGCGGCCGGCCGCTGTCGCCGTACGGCGAATCCGGACGACCGCCGCTCCTCGCTCGTCGAGGTCACCCCGGCCGGCGCCGCGCTCCTGGCCGCGGCCACCCCGACCGTCGAGTCCGAGCTCAGCACCTGGCTGGGCTCGGTCCTCCCGGCGGACAGCCTCGAACGGCTCGCCACCATGGTCTCGATGCTTCGCCAGCGCGCCGAGCTCGACGAGCGCACGAACCGCGCCGACCACGCGGCTTCCTGAACAGGAAACAGCCGGGCTCCCTCCCCTGGTGGGTGGTGGGAGTCCGGCTGGGTCCGGTCCAGGTGCTTAGCCGATGTGGTACGGGTCGCCGTAGACCTTCCAGTCGAGCGGGGTGTTCAGGTCGAAGTTGCCGTTGCGGAGGAAGACGCGCTGAGCGGTGTCGACGCGGCTCGTGTCGCTGTGGGCCTCCTCCTGCTTCATAGCCCAGACGCGGGCGTCAAGGAAGGCGTTGAGCCAGGTTGTCTCGTTGCCACCCTGCGACGGCGGCTTGGCCTTCCCCAGCGCGCGCTTGCGGATCCCACCGAAGCTGGTGGAGTCGGTGCCGGGGCCGTGCATGACGATGGCGTCGTAGTAGCAGAACTGACCGAGCGCACGGATCCCGTCCGACTTACCCTGCGACACCGCGGGGTTGAAGTAGACGCGGTCGCGCTCGTCGTTCTGGGCCTGCTGGAACACGGTGTCCTTCGCGGCCGTGGCCCAGTCCTTCGGGTAGTTCGGGTCGAGGCCTGAGTGCGAGTCGCTGCCGTTCACCCGGCGCAAGGCCGGCAGGTACTTCTGCAGCACGTTGTTGGGCTTGCGGTTGGCGTACAGCTCGACGAGCTCGAGCATGTCGCCGGTACCCGAGCAGAACCCGATGATGCCCGCGGTGTAGCCGCGGCCGTCGTCGATGTCCTCGATGTACTTGTACTGCGCCTTCCAGTCCAGCGAGGAGTTCTCCGCGCTGCAGACGATCTTCATCGCGATCTCCTTCTTCGCGGGATCGTCGAGTCCGACCGCCGTGACCGCGGCGTCGGCGTGCGGCGCGAAACGGGTGGCGGCGTAGGCGGTCGCCGGGGCGGCCGCGAGGCTCAGTCCGAGCAGGAGCGTGGTCCTGCGGGTGGGGCGGGTCGGCATGATCTCCTCCGGTGGGCGTTCCGAGAGTGACTGTTAGGAAGCTTTCCTATCAGACAATGTTCGTCACAGCCAGAGGTGAGAAAAATTCGGAGTGCGAAGGTTCCGTCTCAGCCCGCAACAGCCCCGCCAGACGGAACCAGCGGACCGATCGTTCTGTCCAGGCCCTGGACCGACCGTTCTGTTCGGCCGGCCTCCGGCTGCTGGACCTTGAGTGCCGGCCCTTGAGTGCCGGCCCTTGAGTGCTGGACCTCAGGCTCAGGCGAAGACGGTGAGGGCGCCGGGGGCGATGGTGACGTCGACCGGGAGTGGGCCGAGCGGCTCACCGTCGCCGTACGCGGTGATGCCGGGCGACTCGATCCGGACCGAGCTGCCGCGCAGGGTGCGCACCGCCGGGTGGCCCACGTGCGTCCCCTTGGACAGCTTGGGGAACATCTGCAGCAGGGTCAGCCGGGAGACCGTCTCGATGATCGTGACGTCGAGCAGCCCGTCGTCGATCTCGGCACCGGCGCAGATCTGCAGGCCGCCCCCGTACGTCGGTCCCGTGCCGACGGCGACCAGCATGGCCGCGGTCTCGATCACGGTGCCGTCCACGGTCACGACGTACTCGAGGGGTTTGAAGGTGCGCAGCTCGGCTAGCGTGGCGACCGTGTAGCGGGAGTTGCCCTTCGGCCAGCTCATCGCGTTCGCCCGCTTGTTGACCAGGGAGTCGAAGCCGCCGGCCACGACGGTGGTGATGAACTCGTCGCCGGAATCGAGCACGGCGACCGCGAGGTCGATCGTGCGGGTCTTGCCGCGCACGATCAGGTCGGCCGCCGCGGCCGGATCCTTCAGCGGTACGCCGATGCCGCGGGCGAAATCGTTGCCGGTACCGGCCGGGATCACGCCGAACGGCATGCCGGACCTGGCCAGCACCTGCGCGCCGAGATGGATCGTGCCGTCGCCACCGATCAGCGCGACCGCGTCCGCACCGGAGGCGACCACCTCGGCGGAGATCCGGCCGACGTCCTCGGCGCACGTGGTGGAGTGCACGTCGACGCTCAGTCCGGCGGCCGCGAGCCGCTCACGCACCACAGGTGCCAGCCGCGCGCCCAGGCCTCGTCCGCTGGAGGGGTTGACCACCAGCGCGATCTTCCGTGACATCAGTCGCTCAGCAGCTCTTCTTGGCGGACGCCGCGACGCTTGTCGTTGATCCGCGCGATCACTTCGGCCGCGAAGAACAGCAGGCACATCGGGATCGCCAGCAGGCACATCGTGAACGGGTCACCCGACGGCGTCGCGACCGCGGCGAAGACGAAGATCACCAGGATGATGTACGGCCGGAACTTGCTCAGCGCCTTCGCCGGCACCACGCCGACCATGTTCAGCAGCACGACGACCAGCGGGATCAGGAACGCGACACCGAAGACCAGCATCGTGCGGATGACGAAGTCCAGGTACGTCGGGAGCTCGATCAGGTTCTGGATGTCGAGCGGGGTGAAGCTGATCAGGATCGCGATGCCCTTGGGCAGCGTCCAGTACGCCACGGCCATACCGCCGGCAAACAGCGGCGCCGCGATCCCGGAGAAGATGTAGGCCCACTTGCGCTCGTTGCGGTGCAGGCCCGGCGCGACGAACGCCCAGAGCTGGTAGAGCCAGACCGGGCTGGCGAGCACGAGGCCGAACAGCGCGGAAATCTTGATCCGGAAGGTGAGCGCGTCACCGACGCCGGGGAACGTGAGGATCGGTTCCTTGCCCTGCTCCCGGGCCAGGTCGCCGACGCTGGTGTGGAACGGCTGGGTCAGGAACTTGAAGGCGTCGTTGTAGAAGATCCAGCCCAGCACCGTGCAGACCACGATCGCGAGCACGCCGATGAGCAACCTGTTGCGGAGCTCGACGATGTGCTCGCGCAGGGTCATCCGACCCTCTTCGTCCTTCGGCGGGCGCTCTTTCTTTTCCTTGCGCCTGCCCATCTTCATCAAGGACACAGTCTCACCATTGACACCGGCGTAGCACTCGGCTCAGTTGGCCGTGTGGGTCGGCGGCAGGTTGTCGCCCGGCGCCTGGCCGTTCACCTGGTTCGGCTGCTGGGCCGCCTGCGGCTGGGCCTGCTGGACCGGGGCCTGGACCGCCTGGGTGCCTTCGGTCAGCTCCCCGTCCTTCTTCTTGGGGCCGATCTCTTCTTCCCAGATCTTCTTCGACTTGCCGAGTTGCTTCACCAGGGCCGGCAGCTTGGCCGAACCGAACAGCAGCACGACGATCGCGAGGATGACGAGCCACTCTGCACCTTGGGGCATACCGAGGAGCGGTGTCATGTCGATCTCCCTTTCACAAACATCTACTCGTGGCTCAACGCTGAGTTCGTGGGCCGAATACTACGCCGGGGCGTGCTCGTCGCGGGGGGTCTGTCCAGACCCGGCCGCGGACTGGGCAGCCTCCAGCTTGGACTGGGCGGCGACCAACTCACGTGTCAGCGCCTTGCCCTGGCCCCACAACTTCTTCGCGAGCAGGGCGAGGACCAGGAGCCACACCGCCACCACAGCGAGGAAGAGCAACAACCAGTACATACCCAGGAGCCTAGCCGGTTCCAGGCCGTCGCCCACGCCCCGCGGGGAGTCTCTGCGGACAACGGTGTCGGAACGTGATGGTAAAACCGAGTGTCGCAAGGAAGCGCGAAGGGTGGCAGATGGTGCGGATCGGCGTCGAGGAACGGCGGGCGCGGCTCGGGCGGAGGCATCGGCTCGGGGTGGGCTGCCAGGCGGCCGACCCGGTCGAGGCGGCCGCGGCGATGGTCGCGTTGCACGCCACCGATCCGGCCACGGTTCACCTGAGCGTCGCCGCCCGGGTACCGGGCAGTGACGTCGCGGGCACAGAGCGTGCGCTGTACGACGATCGCACGCTGATCCGGATGTTGGGGATGCGCCGGACGGTGTTCGTCGTACCGACGCCGTTCGCGCCGATCGTGCAGTCCGCATGTGCGGACGACATCGCGGTCAAGCAGCGGAAGTTGCTGGCCAGGCACCTGACCGAGGCTGGGATCGGTGCGGATCTCGAGGCGGCGGGGTTGTGGCTGCGGACGGTCGAGGAGTCGACGGCGACCGCGCTGGCGTTGCGAGGGTCCGCGACGGCGCAGGAGTTGTCAGCCGACGAGCCACGGCTTCGGACCAGGCTGAACATGTCGGAGGGGAAGGCGTACGCGGCGGCGCCGTACGTGACGAGCCGGGTGTTGTTCCAGTTGGCTGTCGAGGGGCGGATCGTGCGCGGGCGGCCGTTGGGGACGTGGCTGAGCGGTCAGCACCAGTGGTCACCGGCCGAGGACTGGCTGCCGGGTGGGTTCGGTGATCGGCTGGTGGCCGACGAGGCGCGGGTGATGCTGGCGCGGGCGTGGTTGTCGTCGTTCGGACCGGGGACGGCGGCGGACCTGCAGTGGTGGGCGGGGTGGACCGCCGGTCAGACGAAGAAGTCGCTGGCGGCGGTCGAGGCGGTGGCGGTCGATCTCGACGGGCAGGTTGGGTATGTGCTGCCTGGGGACGAGGCGCCAGAGATTCCGGTGGAGCCGTGGGTTGCGTTCCTGCCCGGGCTGGACCCGACGCCGATGGGGTGGAAGGAGCGCGACTGGTACCTGGGCGCTCACAAGGCGAAGCTGTTCGACACCACCGGCAACGTCGGCCCGACCATCTGGGCAGACGGCCGCATCGTCGGCGGCTGGGGACAGCCCGAATCCGGCGAGGTCCGCTACCAACTCCTGGAAGACGTCGGCACGGACACACGACAACTGGTCGAAACAGAGGCCGCCCGCTGGACCACCTGGCTAGCCGGCGTCCGAGTCACCCCGCGCTTCCGCTCCCCACTGGAAAAACACCTCAGCCAGTCCTGACCCACCACCCAGCCCCGCCCCACGCCCCGCCCACGCCCCGCCACCCTCCCGCCACCCTCCCACCACCCGGCCCCACGCCCACCCGCCCCAACACGAGCCGGATAACCCCTGCTGTTGTGGGTTCTCCCCTCGCATACCAGAGGAGAACCCACAACAGGAACGGATATCCGGCTCTTGTGTCGGATGTATGGGTTGATGCGGACAGCGCTTCGCGGCGGCTGGTCCGTTTGCCGCCTTCGGCGGGCGCCCAGGTGGCTGTTGTGCGCTCAGGTCGTGTGTGCGAGCGCGTGGTGGTGGCAGCGGGTGCCGCCGATGTGGTCATCGCGGTCTCGGGATCCCGCGGGGAGTTGTGAGCCGGGTTCAGGTGATCGAGTCGTGGATCCGGGTCAGGAATCGGCGGCGAATTTCGCCGATATCCACGACTCGATATCCCGGCCCGAACCACTCGCCACGACTCGATGCGCCGGCCACGGCGGGCGCCGGCCACGGCCGCCGCCGTCTTTCCGGAACTTTCTGGTCGCTATCCGCAGATTTACTTCCGGAAAGACTCAGCCGGCACCTCACCACGGTCCACTCCCGTGATCACATCCCGCGCGTGCGACTACTCGGGTGAGCGGCTCCGGAATAGCTGCGATCCTTCCCTGGTCGCGGTGGTGTGGGTCAAGGGTCGAAGATCGCGCAGCGACGCCGAAGGCGCC